>JAJRYW010000084.1 GCA_024275555.1 Calditrichota bacterium
GCTTGTAATAAGGTCTAATGAAGCATAATTTCATTTGTTACTATTCAGCAAATGAAGAATGTAGAGATTTTGGATTGCATTGACACAGTCAATGCAATCCAAATGCTCCCATCATGGCAGCGACTTCTAACTGAATATAAAAATTTTGCCATTTTTTCTTTCAATTCTTTGCTGTGTTCAGTGGGCTGAATAGCCCCTTTCGGGGTCTTATTCGACTCCCGGCCGGCCGGGATTGTCGATTTACTCTGTCGAAGACAGCTTACTTTCGCACCGAAGTGTGCGAAAGCACTTAGTTACTTTCATTTTTTAAATCCAATAAAAACAATTTGTGAAGATTCGTGTAGTTCGTGTAATTCGTGGATTATAACTTTTTAGAATAAACTCCATAATAGAATGATCCGGAACGATTTTACCTGCGGAGCGCCTATGAGACACGTGCTGATTTCCATCTTGCTGTTTTCCTTTCTTCATCTTTATGCTCAAAATTTATCCGGTATTCAACAGGGGCTGGATAAAATCGAACACCTGGTTCTCGCCGGAGAGGCGTCCCGGGCTCAGAATGAACTGAGTCTTCAGGAGCAACACCGGGATACGTTGGCGGACAGGCGGTTTGGGGAGGTTTTCAAAAGACTGCACTCTTATTTTGCCACGTTTCAGAAATACAACCAATCCTGCCGGAAAGGAACGTTGGAAAACTGGAGAGCATTTCTGAACAGCTATAAAGAGAATGCCGCCCTTTACAGCACAGAACGGGCGGGAGAAAAATCCGCCGAGGTGTTCTCCAAATTCCTGGGCGCCGTCGAGGCCAATCAGCTCGAAAAGGCCTGCCTGCTCTTTAACCGGGCCCGGCTGTTAAAGAACCTTTCCCTGGAGAAGAAATACCTTGCCGCGGTCATCCGCTATCAGGAAGCCGGAAATTTATTCCGTGATCATCAGGTAAACCGGGCGCTGGCTCACCTCGACGCCTATCAACCGGCAAAAAATCCCACCACCTTTCTGGCGGAAATCCAGGACAGTTTGAAAATCTTGCGCGCCCGGGTTTATCAGGTTTCCCGGAGCGAGAAAAAGCGCCAATCTTTCTGGGCAAGCAAAAAGGTTTCCACCTATAAAGCGCTCGCCTGGATATCCTATAGCCTGGTTATGCAGGGGAAGCTCACCAACCAGCCCCTGGATTATTTTACGGAAGGCGATGCGCGGGAAGTGGTAATCGACCAGGTTCCTTCCGGCAACCGCTCGGGGTTTTCCGGGGGTGTGGAATACCGCTTTAACGAGCGCACCTCCGCCGGAATAAATCTTATGACGACCTCCTTTAATATTTCCACCAAAACGGACCAGCGGCTCATCGCCTTAGACTACGATATCAAATATACCGCTGTGCAGCTCTATTCAAAATTCCTGCTGCGCACTTATTACGGAATGCAGCCTTTTACCAGTATTGGCCTGGGCCTGGCAAAATATAAACGGCCCGCCAATACCATGACCTTTGCCGTTTCCAGCGGCGACCCCGATCCTCAATTCTACTATTTTAATTATGATGTGCCGGAATCCTCCTTCAGCACCCCCCACCTGCTGTTTGATATCGGGATGCAATACATCGGTAGTGAAGCCAGCCGGCTGGCGGTTGGCTACCGGATTTCTTTTTTTAAAAATCTGAATGAGCATACCTTTATAAATAATCAAAACATTGCCATCAGCGTGTTCGCGGCAAAGATATTTTAAATCGGCAAAAGGAGAATGGAGAATGAAGCGCTTTATTTGGGGGATGTTTGCCCTGTTCCTGATACTTGGATTCACCGGGTGCAAGAAAAATAGCACCGGAACAAGTCAAAGTGAAGCCTACGGATTTGAAGCGGCTTTTATCGGTGAAACAATCCCACCGCCAACAATTAACAGATACATTTATCTGTACAATTCGAATACCAACATCTTTAAGCCCCTCACGCCGGACACGGCCGTGATAAGCGACTATGCCTGGGCTGCCGATGGCAGTAAAATATTTTACTTTGGGGAGTATGGTGAGATTTACAGCGTTGATATGAATGGCAACGTAACGCGAATAACGGGCAATAGCCGGGGATTCAGAAACCTCATTGCCTCGCCGGATGGCCGCTATTTGATATATAGCGGCCATTCAGATGGTATTCTTAAACTGGATCTGGAAACCGCTGCCGAAGAGGAAATTTTGATTCCGGGATTTGATGTCGCTTATTTCCAGATGTCTCCCGGCGGCGACAAGATTATGGTCAAAAGTAATTCTTCTCCTACACAGGTAATCGCCGCCATAAATGCGGATGGAAGCGGATTTGATACGCTGACGACGGCAACCTACCCGGAGTTTCTTTTGATGAACAACTGGTCGCCGGATGCTACCCAGATCGCCTATACCCGGAAATATCTTACCGAACCATTTTACCGGGTGATTGTGCTTGATGTACAAACCAAACAGGAACTGTTCCGGGTGGACGGGCACAGCGCCAGGTGGTCGCCCGATGGCCGGTATATTTGTTATATGAAGGACGAAGGCAACCGGAGCCATCCCTGGGTGATGAAGGCCAATGGCGCCGAGGCGCAAAAATTTTCGCTGCCTTATCTCAATATCTCCCGGGTTGTTTGGCTACCCGATAGCCGGCGCCTGTTTTATGTGGAGGATCCCCTCTACGCTAGAAATGCTATTTTGATTTCCATCGATATCAGCAATGCGGAAATTTCCGAGCTGTATACAATAGAACATTTCGGCCCGATCGGATATAATTTTAAGCTGGCCGTCAGGCCATCCCGGTAATAGCTGCTCACCAGCGTAGTTCGGCAGCCAGGGCCAACCGCGTTCCAAGCCGGAGCTTGGAACGAGATGGGGATGACAGAGGGGCGGCTGCGTTCCAAGCCGGAGTTTTGAACGGGGTGTGATCCGAAGCGCCAGGGAAGGCTTACTTCTGGGAATCCCCCCGTTTGGGCCGGGAATCGTCTCCCCGCCGGGCGGGCCTGTTGCGGCGGGGCGGCCGGGAGCCGGAGCGCCGGGGACGCGGCGGCTTGTCGGCAGACCGGGGTACATGTTTGGGGCGCGGCGGGGGAGTCAGCAGCGCCGGCGCCGGTTGCTGACACACCAGTGAAACGCCCAGAAACTCCTCAATCGCGGGAATATTGAAGGCGTCTTCCTCGCAGGCAAAGCTCACCGAAATACCTGTCTGCCCGGCCCGGCCGGTGCGGCCGATGCGGTGCACATAGTCTTCCGGATCGTTGGGCAGGGTGTAGTTCACCACGTGGCTGACCGAGTCGATATGCAGCCCCCGCCCGGCCACATCGGTGGCCACCAGCACCCGCACCTTCCCGCTCTTGAAGGCTTCCAGGGTTTGCAGGCGTTTCTTCTGGGGCACATCTCCGCTGAGCATGGCCGCCGAGATGCCGTAGCGATGAAAACGCTCGGTCAGTTGCCGGGTGTCGGAGCGGCGGTTGCAGAACACCAGCACCCGCTCCCAGTTCTGTTTGGTGAGCAGGTTGTAAAGCAGGTAAAATTTTTCCCGGGTGGTCACAATAAACACCTGCTGATCAACAGTTTCGGCGGCGACCTGTTCCGGTTCGATTTCCACAATTTGGTGCGCCCGGGTCCAGCGCTGGGCCAGCCGTTCCACCTCGCTGGTAATGGTGGCGCTGAAAAAGAGCGTCTGGCGCTTCTCCGGAGAAGGGCAGGCCCGCACAATCCGCCGCACCGAGGGCAGGAATCCCATATCCACCAGCCGGTCGGCCTCATCAATAACCAGAATCTCGACCTGGGAAAGGTTGATAATCCGCTTTTCCATAAAATCCAGCAAACGCCCCGGGGTGGCAACCACAAC
>JAJRYW010000085.1 GCA_024275555.1 Calditrichota bacterium
ATCAGGAGCGGTATGTCCTCCCGGCGCTCCCGCAGCGGGGGCAATCGGATGGGAAAAATGTTCAGCCGGTAGTACAAATCCTCCCGGAATTTTCCCTCCCGGATGGCCTGCTGCAAATCGCGGTTTGCCGCAGAAATAATCCGGACATCCACTTTGATGGTTTGTTCGGAGCCCACCGGATGGATCTCCCCTTCCTGCAATACCCGCAGTAGCCGTTGCTGCATCGCCGGCGAGGTGTCGCTGATTTCATCCAGGAAGACCGTTCCCCCGTCGGCCAGTTCAAACAGGCCTTTTTTATCCTGGTTTGCCCCGGTAAAGGCGCCTTTTACGTGCCCGAATAATTCGCTTTCCAGCAAGGTGTCCGGCAGGGCTCCGCAGTTTTGGGCGACAAAAATTTTGTCTTTCCGCGGCCCGTTAAAGTGGATTGCCCGGGCGATCAGTTCCTTGCCGGTGCCGGTCTCGCCTAAAATCAGGGCGGTGGTGTCGGTGGGGATGATCTTTTTCAGCAGGTGGAATACTTGCTGCATGGCCGGGCTTTCCCCGATGATGTTGTCGAACACATATTGGCGCTCTACTTCTTTGTGCAGCAAAACATTTTCCTGCTGCAACTTGCGGTTGGCCTGCTCCAGCTCGCGCATCAGCCGCTCGTTCTCTTTACGTAATTGGTACTGTTCCGCGGCCCGCCGGGTAATTATCTTCAGCTCTTCCGGCTCCCAGGGTTTGTTGATATAATAGAAAACCTTTCCTTCGTTGATGGCCTGGATGGTTGTTTCCACATCGGTGTAGCCGGTGATGAGGATGCGCACCGCGGCAGGCTGGATTTCCCGGGCGCGCTTCAGAAACTCCACCCCGCTCATCTCCGGCATCCGCTGATCGGCTAAAATCACCGCGATTTCATGACTTTTTAACACCTCCAACGCCGCGTTGCCGGTCTGCGACAGCACCACCTCAAAATCGCGGCGCAAAGTGCGAAAAATCGAATTGAGGCTGGATTGTTCATCGTCGACGGCTAACAAGGTCAGTTTTTCCATGGCGGCTCCGTGCGGTTGGACATCCTTACTGCTCCCCGGTTTTGTGCTGCGGTTGCTGTTGATCCGTTTTGCGGGGAGTGCGGATGGGCAAGCGAACCGTAAAGCGGCTTCCCCGGCCCGGCTGAGAATCCACCGAGATGGTTCCCCGGTGCTTCCGGATAATGTTGTAACAAATGCTCAACCCCAGGCCGGTTCCTTTGCCCACCGGCTTGGTGGTAAAAAAAGGATCAAAAATTTTGTCCTGCACTTCTTGGGGAATACCCTTCCCGTCATCTTTAATGATAATCACAACCTGGTCATCCTCCACCCGGGTGGAAATCCAGATATTGCCCTTTTTCTCGATGGCCTGGGCGGCGTTGATCAGCAGATTCATAAATACCTGGTTGAGGTTGCCCGGGTTGCAATAAATCGGAGGAAGTTGGCCATAATCTTTGTGAACCGTAATGCGGTTTTTCAGTTCATTGCTGATCAGGGTGAGCGTGGCTTCCAGGCCCTCGTGCAGGTCAACATCCTTAAACTCCGCTTCATCGAGCCGGGAAAAATTGCGCAGGTTGAGCACCACATCCTTCACCCGCTGACTGCCCTGGAGCGATTCTTCAATCAGGTTGCTTAAATCGCTTTCGATAAAATGCAGATCATACTTTTGATCCAACTCCTGCAGGGCCGCCCGGAGTTCCTCGGTGGTCAATTGGTTGTTTTCCGCATTAGAGAGCAGATGCAGCAACTCCTTGATGGCCCGGGTATAGTGCTCCAGTTGCTTCATGTTGGCGTAGACAAAGCTGATCGGGTTGTTCAATTCATGCGCGACGCCGGCGACCAACTGCCCCAGGCTGGCCATCTTTTCGCTCTGGATCAGTTGCGCCTGGGTTTCCCGCAGTTCCCGGTTTAGCGTTTCCAGCACCTGGTTTTTTTCTTCCAGTTCCTTCACGTAGCGTTCCCGGGTTTCGGCTTCGGTCAACTTTTTGATCAGCTTCTTGCTCGCTTCAATATAATTATTGTTCTCGATGGCGATTGCGGCCTGGCGGGCCAGAATTTGCAGCAGTTCCAGGTCCTCCCCGGGAATCTCTTTGCCGTCCTGTTTTTTGCCCAGCAGCAGCAGGGCGTGCAACTGCCCTTTGCCGACCACCGGGATCAGCAGTTGCGCGGCTGCGTCAAAAAGGGGTTCTTCGATAGAGGGGATCTCCCGGGTTTTGCAGATGGCGCGCCTGAGAAAATAACTGCGCATCTCAGCCGTCAGGCGGATTTTCTTCGGGAGTGTTTTCACCCCGCCCGAGGCGGTTCGCCGGCGGGCTTCCAGGTTCTTTACTTCAAAAATGCAGCAAAATTCCAATTGCATGGCCCGGGAGATGGTTTCCACCATCTGCTGGTAGAGTTCCGGGTTGTTTTTGATGAAAATCAGTTGGTCGGAGAACTGCCGCACTAACTGCCGGTAGCCGTAGCGTTGCACCTCCAGGCTGCGTATCTTTTCCATAAACCCGGAGATCAGCATCATCAGCACCAGCAAGCCGCCCAGTTGGGTGAGCAGGATAAAGCGGGTAGATGAATCGGAAAGCAGCCAGAAAAGCAGGTAGAGCAAGGCGAAGGTGCTGATCAAAAATAAGGCGGTGTGGTGGTTTTGCCAGCGGTAACGGCGCACGGCCAGGATCACATAGCCGCTCAGCATCCCCAACATGATCACAAACAGCCCGCTGTTGATCCAGAAGGAGCGTTTGCCGGTCAGGCGCAGTAAATGTTGCCAACCCCGGGTAATTAGTTTGCGCAGCCCGCCAACCTCGGCGATCGAGTAAAACTGCCCCGGGGCCAGATCATCCAGAACAACTTCTTTGCCGGATGGAAACCGGACCACCGCGCGATAGACGCCCCCCCCGGGAACCCCGAAGTGGGCAACCGGTTCACTCAACGACAAATAGCCGGAACCCCCGGAAATCTCCCGGCTGCCTAAAAACAGAAAAGTGCTGTCATCTGCGGCAACTTTGTACAAACGAACCACAGCGCCAATGCCGTCCCGGTTACTGAGGATTCCTTCCAGGGAAATGCGGATGCTTGCTGCACCGGTAAGGGGATTCTGGTAGAGAATGCTGACCGTGTCTTTGTTGGCCACAAATAAATCCAGATCGCCGTCATTGTCGTAATCGGCGACAGCGGCGCCGGTGCTGTAATACTTACGGCGGGTGTGGCGCGGCAGAGTCTCTTCAAACAATTTGATGAAGCGGCTGCCATCTAAGTTTAAAAAAAGCTGATTGGGCCCAATGTTGGTAAAAAAGATATCCTGGTAGCCGTCATTGTTAAAATCGGCAATGACGCTGCCGTAGCTGGGGTGTGCATTGCTCAGCCCGCTGCTGTCGGTGATGTCCCTAAAACGCCACAGCGAATCCCCGGCTGCGGTGAGATTTTCATAAAGCCGGGTTTCGCCCTGCCGGTCGGTGACCAGCAAATCCGGATCGCCGTCGTTGTCAATATCTCCAAAAGAGACTCCGTTGCTGTTGACAGCCCGGCGGAGGTGCGGCAAAGGCAAATCGACCGGCGTAAACCGCTGACCGGCCTCATTGCGGAAAAAACGGTCCGGGGCGTTCCAGTTGCACACATAGAGATCCGCATCGCCGTCCTGGTCTACATCGGCAAAGCTGGCCCCCTGGCTGACGGAAACATCAGTAAATCCGTACTGCACGGATTGCTCGGCAAAGCTGCCGTTGCCCAAACTGATGAAGAGATGGTTGGCGTGATGCTCATCGGTAATAAACAGATCCAAATAGCCGTCCAGGTTGACATCTGCCCAGACCCCGGCATTGCCGTCGATGGGATAGAAGGTTTCTCCCAGGCGGTTAGCGGGAGAAAAACGGAGGTCGCTTTTCTGGTGGAACAGTTTGGTGGTCATTCCCCAGCCGGTAATCAGTACGTCCTGTTGCCCATCGTTGTCGTAATCGACGGCGCTGGCGCCTAATTCCAGGTTCTGCCGTCCAAAGGCCATCAGGTTGCCGCCCAGGCCGGACTGGATGGTGTAATCCAGAAAAAAATTGTTCTCGCCCTGGTTTAAAAAGAGGCGGTTGAGATTCCGGAATCGCACCACATATAAATCGGCCAGACCGTCGTTGTTCAGGTCCCGGAAGACCACTCCGTAGCTGTCCTGGAATTCCGGCAAATAGGTTTCTTCCAGGGTAGCGTGGAACATTTGCCTGGCCCAGTTCCGTGTAGCGGAATCCGGAACAAAACTTTGTGCAAAAAGCGCCGACGTGGGAATTATAGAGGTGCAAATAAGCAGAATTAACCTCATCCAGTTGTACACCAGAGGCCCCGCGGGGCGCCTGCGATCTATGCAGTGGATTGTCTGGTGAAACGGATGAAGAAGCATGTCAACTATGATGAGGTTTGGTTGGTATTAACGATACCTGTTTTTGTAAATAGAAGTGATTAACAAGCGTTAAGGTTTTATTACTAATAGACACCTCGGTGAGGTTGAGTCGTGAAATAACTTTAGAAAAGATGAATTCTATACCGTAATGCGCGTGGGGCAGTTGTTTTTAAGGGTATGGCGTCGTCATTCGATAAGTGTTTGGCTGCTATCTATATTTGCCTGTGAGTAATTCTAAGTGCTTTCGCACACTTCGGTGCGAAAGTAAGCTGTCTTCGACAGAGCAAATCAACAATCCCGGATAGCAGGCTGGGAAAGATATTCTGCAACAGCCTCATGGCCGGGAGCCGATTGAGACCCCGAAAGGGGCTAATTTTATTCCAAGGTTTTCTTCAATGTTTTATGACTGGTCCATTTTTTTGTTTTCCGCTTCGTCTCTATTGCAGAGTAATAATCCAGCCTATCCTGTTCAATCTCTTTTAATCTCAAGTATTCTTCATAATCCAAAATGACTGCAATCGGTTTATTGTCCTCTTTAATTATTTGCGTTTTAATTATTTGTAAATCTCCTTTCGATGCTTGACTTCATAAATATACATCGTGTCTTCTATGATCTCAAAGATGATTCGGTATTTTCCAACTCGCAGTCGTAATAAATCTTCAAATTTACCTTTCAAAACTTTCACGTCGAAACTGCCTTGTTGATTCTCGGAGTAGGCTTCGATTTTTTCCAAAATTATTTTAGCCTGATTAATTCATAAATTACTCACCCCGGAGGCCGGGGCTAAGACGCCCGCGAAGCGGTTCCGTTGGAAAAAGAAACAAGATATTAGAAAAAAATCTAAAAAAAATTTAGTTCTTGAATCTCTGTTCCAATATATTTCTGAACTTCGCTTTTTTCAATACTTTGCGGCTTTTTCCAACGGAACCGCTTCGCGGGCGTCTTGGCGTGGTGGATTATTCAGGTTAGCACTTTTTTTATCAACCCTACTGATTTTGGTTGCTTGTTTTACCGCTTTTTCAGAATACTTGATTTCCATTCTCATAACGCGAACCGTATCCAGGGGCTGTTGTCAATAAGTTAGGATTTTTTGTTGCGAAATCCGGTAATAATCTTTTGAGAGATATCTCTGTACAATCGAATATAGAAGCGGGGGGATGGCTATTTAAGCAAAAAGTAGGGGGAAGAATTAAGAGAGGGCCGCCGCAGAAATCCCTTCCGGGCAGCCCTCCCTGTGCAGCGGAGGCATAGTTTTAAACGATGTGATATAACTTCCAGGTAAACTTGCTGCTGTCAAACCGCAGCTCATAGCTGTCCTGGCCTTCGGACTGGATCAGAAAGTGGTGCATCTGGTGGTCGCCGCGCTTGTTCTTCCATTGTTTATAAATCCGTTTGACCGGGTAAACCCGTCCGTTCAAACGAAACTTAATGGGATCGATTCTTCCGTTTTCGAAAAACGTCAGCACATCAATCGGAAGGGGCTGATGTTTTTGTGCCATAAGCGTTCCTCCGGTTAAGCAATTTGTAGAGTGAATTAATGTTCACTATATTGTGATTGCTGAAATGGAAAATATCAAGAAGTTTTTTAAAAAGTGGTATGTTGTTCACCTGTTGAGGCAGTTTGAGGCGCCTATGCCGGAAACTCATTCAGAGGCTCCAGCCCCCGGGAGGGGGTCGAGGCAGCGCATCATCTTAGCGATCCGGCGCAGGGCGCCGGATCGAGGGTGCTGTTTCCGGGAAACTGTTTTCAGTGCGCTGCGCTGGAAGCTCTCTTCAATCCGGTCAAAAAATTTAGGGTTGTCAAGCAGATCACCCGCTAAAAATCCGCCAGACCTGGGCCACAAAAAAGCAGAACATAATCCCCATTACCACCGGAAGCAGGGCCGAGAAAGCGGTCCACTTAATGCTGCCGGTTTCTTTGTAAATCGTATAGATGGTGGTGGAGCAGGGGTTGTGGATTAAGCTGAACAGCATCAGGTTGACGGCGGTAAGCAGCGTCCATCCCCCGGCGGAAAAAACGGCCAGGTAAGCGGATTTGTCGGTCAACTCGAACATGACGCCCTCTCCCGCGCCGACGCCGGTTAAGCCGCTGCTCATCACGGTCAGCATCAGGATGGTGGGGATAACAATCTCGTTGGCCGGAATGGCAATGATGTAGGCCAACAAGATCACTCCGTTCAATCCGATAAACCATCCGAAGGGGTCCATCCACTGGATCAGGTGCTCGGCAATGCTGACGCCCCCGATGTGGATATTGGCGCTCAGCCAAATCACCGCTCCGGCGGGCATGGCAAAAACAACCGCCCGCCAGAGCACAAAAATCGTGCGGTCGATCAAAGAGGTATAGAGGGTTTGTAAAATGCGCGGCGGCCGGTAAGGCGGCAGTTCCAGGCTAAAGGTGGAAGGTTCGCCGCGCAGGACGGTCCGGGAAAGCGCCCAGGAGACGATAAAAGTCAGCGCCACTCCCAGCAGGGTAATCCCGACTACGGCGGCCGCCGAGACGATCCCGGCCAGGCCCGCCGGCGCCAATACACCGATAAAAAGTGTGGCAATCAAAATTTGGGTGGGCCAGCGGCCGTTGCAGAGGGCAAAGTTGTTGGTGATGATGGCGATCAGCCGCTCCCGGGGGCTGTCGATAATGCGGGTGGCGATGATCCCGGCGGCGTTGCACCCGTAACCCATGCTCATCGAGAGGGCCTGCTTTCCGTGCGCCCCGGCTTTCTTAAACAGGTGGTCCAGGTTAAAGGCCACCCGGGGCAGATAGCCGAAATCTTCCAGGAGCGTGAACAGCGGGAAAAAGATGGTCATGGGCGGCAACATTACGCTGATGACCCAGGCGGTGCTGAGGTACATCCCGTCGATGAGCAGGCCGCTCAGCCAGGCCGGTGTACCAATTGAAAGCGCCGCATCCTTTAAGATGGGATGAAGCGTGTCGACCAGAACGGAGGCCAGCAGCGCCGAGGGGATATTCGAGCCTTCGATGGTCAACCAGAACACACTGGAGAGCAGCAGCAGCATGATCGGAAAACCGGTCCAGCGGGAGGTCAGCAGATGGTCCAGGGTGCGGTCCCAGTCAAATTTAGGGCGCTCCTCCTTGCGCACCACCACTTTATCGGCAATCCGGGCGGCGTCCTCGTAGATGGCTTCCAGCAACTCTCCGTGCAGATTGCCGCCGATCTCCCAGCGCAGTTTCTTGGTCGTGTTAATCACATCTTCTATGGCATGGTCATCTATTTTCATGCTGATTCTCCTGCTCCGCTTAACCGTGGCGCCGCTTCATCCTGCAAGCTGATCCGGGAAAGATCGCCCAATTCCCCGGTTTGCAGCGCCTCTAAAATCCGTTGGTCGCCTTCCAGGAGTCGCATGGCCACCCAGCGGGTGTTGGGCAAGCCCGGAAAATACTCTTTTAACTTTTGGGAGAGCGTGTTCAGTGCTTTTTTTAGCGGCCGCGGCTCGCTTTGGATGCGATGGGGTTTGCAGACAAATTTGCCCGTCGCAACCTCCTCGATCATGCGCAGCAACTCGGGAATTCCCTGGCTTTGGCGGGCAGCCGTTTTTACCACCGGAATGCCCAGCTCTTTGGACAGCAGGCGATCATCGATACTCAGCCCATGCCGTTCCGCCTCATCAATCAAATTCAGGCATAACACGGCCCGGTCGGTAATTTCCAGCACTTGCAGGGTCAGGTTAAGGTTGCGTTCCAGGCGGGTCGCATCCGCCACAATCACGGTGACGTCCGGCTGGCCGAAGAGCAGAAAATCACGGGCAACCTCCTCGTCGGTGCTGGTGGACAGCAGCGAATAGGTTCCGGGAAGGTCCACCAACTTGAAACGCAGATCATTGTAAATAAATCCGCCTTCTGCCCGGGTGACGGTTTTTCCCGGCCAGTTGCCGGTGTGTTGCCGCAGGCCGGTCAGGGCGTTAAAAACAGTGCTTTTGCCGGTGTTGGGATTGCCGGCCAGCGCTGTCACAAAATCAAAGTTATCCATCTTGATGCCCATGCGGATCAGATTGGCTTTGTGGTGCACGGGACAGTGATCGCAACCGCTCTCTATTTTTTTGTGGTTCATGCTTCTTGATTCTCCATGGGTTGTATGTAGATATGATCCGCTTGTTCTTTCCGCAAGGCGATGATAGCCCCGCGGATTTGATAAGCGGTGGGATCTCCCCCGGCGCCGCGCAGTTCCGCCGACACGGTGGTTCCGGGGATCAGTCCCAGGTCCATCAGGCGGCGGCGCTGCATTCCCCGGCAACTGCGGGCAATGCCAATCACTTTGGCGAATTGCCCCGGTTTTAACTCGGATAAGCGGTGAAAATGCTCGCTGACCTCCTCGGCGGTTTCCAGCTTGTGCACAGTCAGGTTGGCCGCAAACACCGGGGCCAGAACCACCTCCTCGCCATCGGCAATAAAGCGGATACGCTCGGCGTTGCTCTCGATCACCTCGACCTTCATCCCCGGGTGAAGCCCCAGCGCTGCCAATTGGGCGTAAATCGCTTCCGGTTCATCTTCCACATGCACAATTTCCGCGCGTTCGCCGGGCGGCAGGTCGGTCAGGGCGATGCCCCGCGGCGGCGGCAATTCCCCGCTGGTGGTGGGGATGGGATCGCCGTGCGGATCAAAAGAGGGGTTGCCTAACTGGGCGGCCAGGGCGTTCGCCTCGGCCATACTCAGGCGGTGCTCCTGCTGTTCGGCGTCGCGATGCCAATCCTGTTCCGGCACCCCGGTTCGTTCGGCCAGGTAGCGCTCCCAGATGCGGTGCACCCGGATGACCCGCAGTGCATAAGAGCGCCCCTCATCGGTCAGGGTAACCTGCCCGCCGCTGCTGACTACCAGCCCTAATGCTTCTAATCGAGCCGCCAGGTCGGTAACTTTCTCTCCGCGCACTCCCAACATCCCGGCAATGCTGGGCAGGGTGCAGGCGTGTTTACGATATTCGCAATCATAAATATG
Source organism: Calditrichota bacterium (assembly GCA_024275555.1). Taxonomy (GTDB): domain Bacteria; phylum Calditrichota; class Calditrichia; order RBG-13-44-9; family J075; genus JAJRYW01. The sequence goes on from JAJRYW010000085.1 coordinate 9,333, forward strand.
TTTTAAGGCGTCTTCAATCAGCACGCGCTCATTATTAATAAAAAATCTCCGCAGCCGCCAAAAGTATCCGGCTCTGGGGCGAAAGAGCAGCCATAAGGCCGCCAAACACGACGAGGCAATCAGCAATGATTCCCAGGGAGCCATTATTGTTTACCTCCGACACTCTTTTTCGTTTTCATTTTCTCTCAATCACTCGGTTTCGTCAATCACTTGCACAAAGATGTGCTGAGCCACTGTCTGTCCCAGGGCATACTCGATCCCCTGCACTTCGATACGGATCGGGCCGTCAAAGGGGGCCACCTCAATCACTTTCAGGGCCGCCCGCGGGTAGAGCCCCATGCTGCCCACGTAGCGCAAAATATCGGAGTTGCGGTCGCAGACCTGTGAAACCACCGCACTTTGATCGGCCTGCAATTCCGCTAAGGTCAGTTGTGAGGTGGCCGGCATCTCCCCGTTGCGGCCGGGAATCGGCGCACCGTGGGGGTCGTGGGTGGGAAAGCCTAACAAGGCGTCGATGCGCTCCTCCAAATCCTCCGAGAGCACATGCTCCCATTTCTCGGCCTCCTCATGCACCCGGTCCCAGGGCACCCCCAGCGATTCAGCCAGGAACAGCTCGATCAAGCGGTGGTGCCGGATAACTTCCAGGGCAATACGCCGGCCCGACTCGGTAAGCCTTACCCCCTGGTACTTTTCGTAGGTGACCAGGTTCATCTCCGACAGTTTTTGGATCATTCCGGTTACCGAGGCCGGGGCAAATCCCAGCCGGCCGGCCAGGGTAGAGGTGGCCACCTTGCCCCGGCTATGCTGAATCTCATAAATGGTCTTTAGATAATCTTCAATCGCCTGGTTCGGCATTTTCATCCCTAAATATTTTTTTAGGTTTAACTAAATTTTCTTTTAAAGGTTGCAAAATTCTTCCCGAAAGTCAAGCACAATGATGCAGCTATCCTTTACTGCTTGACATCTTTGCCGGATCGTCGTACTTTCGAGGCGCCCTGACACCGAGGTGCTCGGAGCGATCAAAACGCATAGTCGCGGGAGTGCACGCTGTTGAAATTTGGCCTGATTGCAAATGATCGCAAGGAACTCTTCTGGGACGCCTTCCCCGCGTTGATGGAGTGGTTTCGTGCTCACAAAATCGACTTAACTCTTTCCAATCGGATTACCGCCCACCGGGAATATCGATCGGATTATGATGGTTTTCCCTCCCGGGATGAGTCGGAATTGCCGGATCAGTGTGATATGATCTTAGCCATCGGCGGCGACGGCACCATGCTGCGCACCGTGCAGGTGGTGGGCCAGAAAGGCACCCCCATTTTGGGCATTAACGTGGGCGGCCTGGGATTTTTAACCGAAATCCCCCTGGAGAATTTTACCGCCGAGTTTGACAAAATCATTCAGGGCGCCTACCGGATCGAAAAGCGCCTGATGATCCGGGCGGAAATCGAGGGAGACCCCCACCCGCTCTTTGCCCTCAACGAAATCCTGATCGACAAATCCAGCTCGGTGCGGGTGATCCAGATTCACACCGAAATCGACGACCTCTTTTTAAACGCCTACATCTCCGACGGGATGATTATCTCCACGCCCACCGGATCCACCGGCTACTCGCTGGCCTCGGGCGGGCCTATCGTTGCGCCGCTGACGGAACTGTTCATCATCAACCCGATTTGTCCGCACTCCCTGACCAATCGCCCTTTTATTATTCCGGCCGATTCCCGGATAAAGATTGTGGTGCGCACCGAACACCCGGAGTTTATCGTGGCAGCCGACGGCCGCGATGTGCGCCATTGCCCCACCCGCACCCAAATTACCATGGCCCGGGCGCCCTTTACCACCAACCTGGTGAAACCGATGGACAGCAACTTTTTTAGCTTGCTGCATACCAAGATGAACTGGGGCGAGGATTTCCGCAACAAGAAGCGCTGGAGCCACGACTCTTGACCCCCTTCGGCTGGTTTCTGATCGTTTTTGCCCTTTATTTCAGCTTCCAAGCCTGGCTGATGATCGGCATGCTTCGTCTCCTCCGTATGCCGAAGCCGCAGGCGGCGGTGTTCCGAAAGCTGTCGGTGATCATCACGGCGCATAACGAGGAAGAATCTATTGGTCGGTGCCTGGAGGCGCTCTCTCAGCAGGATTACCCCCGGGACGCCTACGAGGTGGTAGTTGCCCTGGACCGTTGTAGCGATCAAACCGGGGCCGTGACAAATTCCTTCCGGGACAAGCTGCCGGCCTTAACCATTCTGGAAGTAAATCATACCCCGGAAGGCGTTTCCCCCAAAAAACACGCCCTTGCTCAGGCCGTCGCGGCGGCGCAGTTTGATCACTTTGTGTTTCTCGACGCAGACGTGGAGCCGACCCGCCGCCATTTAGCCGCCATAAACGACTGTTTTGAAGAGGGCCAGGTGGTGGTCAGCCTGATGAAGTTTTTCCCTCCCGGCAATATCTGGCAGGAATTTCTGGTTTTTGAAAAACTGGTGAGTTGGTGTATTGCCGGGGCGGGCATTGGTTATCAACGGCCCATCATTTCTTATGGCGGTAATTGGGGATACACCCGCCAGGCATTTGAAGCGGTAGAGGGCTTCCGGGGAATCCGGCGCTCCCTCAGCGGCGACGACGATCTGCTCCTCCAGCAGATGGGGCGCAATGGTATCCCCAGCCGCATGTGCCTGAATCCCGACGGCTGGATTCGCACCGAGGCCCCGGAAAGCTGGTCGGCCTTTCTGCGCCAGCGGCGGCGGCACTTCTCGGCAGGCAAACACTATCGACCGGGATTGCAGGCCGGATACCTGTTTTTTCACCTGTCCAACCTGATCCTGTGGATCGGGCCGCTTTTTTACCCGCCGGCGGCGGCGCTGCTGCTCATCAAACTAATTGGTGATTTTTCAATTCTGCATTCCGGGCGGCGCTTGTTTCGGGAGGAATTCTCATTGCCTAAATCATTGCTGTTCGATTTCCTTTTTATGGCCTATAATACGTTCATCGGCCCGCTGGGGCATTTGGGCAAAATCCGCTGGTAACTATTTTGTTGCTATTGGGAAGAACGAACTTTATCGAACGGCAACATTCATAACAGGAACATCGAACGAGAGTAAAAAAATGCAGTAGAATAATTGGTAAGTTTCTGCACCTGAATAATAGCATATTGCTTGACAATTTATTATCAGGGAGTTGAAAATTTACGCTTATGATGCCTATTTTATTCGATGTGCAGAAAAATAGGCTCTACTGGGTTTCTTGTGGATAGAGGTCAAGTTTTCCTAAGAAAAAGAGTATCGCTATTCTAAAATTATCAAATTTACCAAAACCTCTTGCAACGGTTTTTATTTCCTGAATTTTTCCGTTCAACCATTCGGCGATTGAGTTGGTTATTTGATGTTCTATGTAATTTAACAATCCTTCTGAATGGGCGATTAACATTTTTCCAACTTTAATCATGTGGGTTAATGAACGATCCTTGATATCATGGTACCACTCAGCAAAAAAGAATTTGGCATCATTTATGGTTTCGCTTTCGAAGAATTCTTTAAAATTTTCTTTTGCCGTCCAGGCTTGCGAGGTTATTAGATTTAACTCTTGGATTTGCTTAAATCTGGTTGATTGTTTGGCGGTCATGTTCTCCGGGTTCTTTAAAAACAGGTATTTGGTTTTGACTAAAGTTTTATCATCTACTTTCTTTAATTTCCCGGCTTCTTCTCGTCTGGTTTTATCCACTGCATCATTCAAATATTTGATGATATGAAATTTGTCGTGCACTACGGATGCATGCGGAAGTTCACTGTGAACCACCTTGATGTAGGCTTTCCACATATCCATACTAACCGCTTCAATCTTTGATTTTTGTTTGTCTGTTAATCCCTTGTCTAATAATGACTTACTGGAACTAAAACTTCGACCTTCACTAACGTCTATCACGCAACATTTTTTAATATCAGATAATACGGATATATAACGATGTCCTTTCTTCATACTTTTCTCATCAATACCAACATATCGAATATCCCTCTCTTCTCTACGCGATAATCCGCGCTCTACCGCTTTTTCCATGATATGGTGAATCATATCAAAACTAACCCTTAAGAGTTCAGCTACCTTTGTTTGATTCTTTGAGGCTTTTAACAAGTCAATAGCAAACCTTTCAAAAAGCAGGGTTGCCCGACTTAAAGGCGACGCCCAGGGAACATTGATTGTTTTTATCCCATGATCTTTACACTTGACACGCGGAGTTCTACAAACAATATAAGTCATCATTTGACAGGTATCTAAATGACGCCAGCGACGCTCTTCACGATGATCGTGAACCGGACTCCTCATTTTACAAACAGGGCAAAAACCATAAGTTGATTTATAGGAAACTTCAATGTTAACTTGTTCTTCCTCTACATTCAAATCAACGTTCGTGATTTCCCAGGGGCTTGGTAAGCCTAAAATTTGTGTGTATAAGGTCTTGTCATTCATAAATGTAATTTACCCCGAAATCTTTTTCTTCACAAGAAATCCTGTAGTGCCAACAAAGTATTACCCAGCCGCGGCTATTTTATCGGTGTGGGGCGAGGCCAAACCCACAAAGCCCAGATCATCAACTA
>JAJRYW010000086.1 GCA_024275555.1 Calditrichota bacterium
CATACCCTCCCCTTGCTAAGGGGAGGGCTGGGGAGGGGTTGCAAGGTCCGCATTCCATATCGACAAAAAATTGTCGATTTAGGCGCCCTAAGCGCCCTAAGTGCTTTCGCACACTTCACTGCGAAAGCAAGCTGTCTTCGACAGAGCAAATCGACAAAAGATTGTCGATTAAGACCCCGAAAGGGGCTAAGCAGATCATTATAAAGAAATTTATATGGGCGAGTATTTCTCTTTTTTAATACTTTTTTAAAGAAACTGAAGAAGGAAGCTCATCTTCTTCTGAGATGGGATTTGCTTTTTACCACATCGCAAAAGGTTTTGGCAAATTTTTTCCAGAACGCCGGAGGACATTCTCCAATCCTGGTGATAACATCAATCTCCCTTAATGTAGCCAGTCGATCTACTTTCACAACTGAGTTTACCCGTAATCCGGTTTTACCAAACCACTTTTCAGTATCGCTTATCAGTAATTCTCTTTCACCTAATTTTTCCGGTACAATTGAACTGATAGCACAAATTACCAGGTCTTGGTATTTATCTTTTGTACGGGTTATCACCAATGCTGGTCTAACTTTGGTTTGAGAAAGGTCGGTAAATGGAAAGCGAATGAGTATTATGTCACCCTGGTCAATCATTTTCCATGTATATCCGATTCAAGAAAATCCTGGTAAACATCCTCCCGAGGATCATTCCAGAAAGAGAAGGAATTTTCACTCAGTTTTAAAAAGCCTAACCGTTCCAATTCCATAATGAGTTCTTCATCGGAAAAAAAGTGCGTTAAGAGTAATTCCAGTTCTCTCCGAGGAAGTTTTTTAATTTCCCGGATTATTTCTTGAACAGACATTTTGTACCTCCTATTTTATTATATAATAAAATTGCAACATGGAAGAAGCAAGAGAATTCGATATCTTGCATTTTATCGCAGACATCTCGTTGGCAGGGCGCTGGTGTGCATGGCGGTTATATGCACCGCCCCGCTGCCGGTGGTTTTAATGGAGATGCCCGCTTCGATATCCTGCTGGGAATATTCCACCGTTGCCGTAGTGGGGCTGCCGTCGGAGAGGTAAGTTTCACTTTCCCCGGCGATGGTAATCAGCAAGCCTTCTCCCGCGGGAGCAGTAAAGTCTATTTGCAGGGCGGTGGTTTTGGCGTTCAATTCTGCGATGGTGTTGCCGGCGGCGGCGCGCAAATACCAGCGCTCTTTCCCAATGCCCACTTTTTTGTATATCCGCTGTGCGACTCGTTCCAGGATCCTGCCTGGAACGCCCTTTTCACTTGAAGCTCTGCTTCCCTTGCCCCACTTTTTCCTCCTCGTTGCCTCCTCGTTGCCATCCCGGTTGCCGGGATCGCTACGAGTGACTAAAAAGCATGTAAGCCCGTAGCCGCATTCCGCTCTGCCGGAATTGCGAAACACCGCCGCATCAACAAAGACAACATCGAGAGTAGTTATGCGCAGTCTAAAATGTGCGGGTACTCATTTGCTTTCGTATTGGCAATGTAAGCGGAGCTTAGAGGGAAAACTGCGTTCCAGGCGGGGGCTTGGAAGGAGGAGGATGAGGAGGATGAAAAGACGGTCAGAGAGATTGAAGATCAGAAATTAGGGATTAGAGTGTGGAGTTTGAACATCGTACGACATGACGATTGTTTTTGTTGGTCTCGTGTTGCTTCTGATTCTATTGTTTTGGATTACATCAACTGCCTGCCCCGTTGGGGCGTTGATGCTGCATCGACACAGTCGATGCATTCCTAGGAGGAACATGCTACTGACAAAAAACAACCGGCATGAAACAATAGTGGTTTGCCCAGAATTCATAAGCGTGTTTTCCCAAAATGTTCACCCCATCTAATCTCTACTCTTGCTCCTTTAATCTTCAATCTTTTGATGTGTTTTGTCTAAACTTCAACCGTCGATATCCGGTAAGCCGATGGGCCGGTTTTTCTGGATTTGCCCGGCCAACATGAGCACTTGCTCCTCCCCGCGCGGCGGGCCGACGATTTGTAGTCCCACCGGCAAACGCGACCCGGTCAATCCGGCGGGTGCGCATCCGACCGGCAGGCCGGTCATGCTCAGAATGAAGGTCGGGGCAATCCAGTCCACGTAGGTTTTCATCTTCTTCCCGGCGATGCTTTCCGGGTAGTTCTGTTCCACCGGGAAGGGCGGCACGGCCATGCAGGGGGTGAGCAGATAATCATACTCCCGGAAGAAGCGGTAGAAGCGCTCCCACATTTCCCGCCGGGCCTGTTCCGCCGCTCCCAATTCCTCCATGCCGACCTTCAAACCGGCTTGCACGTTGCCTTTCAGATTGGGGCCGAACTGCTCCACCTTATCCAGGCGGCGATACTGCTGGGCGACCATCCAAAAACCGCGGATGGCCAGAAAAGGCTCCCAGCCGAAAGAGAGATCGAAATCGATCTCTTCCACTTCTGCGCCGCTGCTGCGCAAATCCAAAGCAGCCTGGCGGCAGATGGCTTCAATCTCGGCGTCGACGCCTATTCCGGCAATGTCCCGGCAATAGGCAATGCGCAGGCCGGCGGGGCTCTCCCCGCTCATCACCCCGGCAAAATTCCGGTCCCGGTCCGGCTGGCAAACCGGCGAGAGGGGGCTGGGGCCGCTCACGGCGTTCAGCGCCAGGGCAATATCCTCCGCAGTGCGGGCCATCACCCCGGTAACCTGCATCTGGTCCCATAAATATTCCGACGGATAGGTGGGGATCAATCCCGGGGAGGGGCGCATCCCCACGATACCGCAGAAAGAGGCCGGAATGCGCAGAGAACCGCCCAGGTCGGTGCCTTCCGCCAGGGCGATCATCCCGGTCGCCAACGCCGCTGCGCCGCCGCCGGTGGACCCCCCGGCGCTCAGGGCCGGGTTCCAGGGGTTGCGGGTCAGCCCAAACACCTCATTAAAGGTGTTGCCGCCGGTAGCAAATTCCGGGGTATTGGTTTTGCCGATGATAATCGCACCGGCTTCCTTAAACCGGCGCACCACCAGGGCGTCCTCATCGGGAACATAATCGGCGTAGAGCGGCGAGC
>JAJRYW010000087.1 GCA_024275555.1 Calditrichota bacterium
TGGCCAATGTTACCTCTTTTCGTGAATTATCTTGCGTAAGTTCAATATTTATGTTAAACATTCGTGGGAATTTATTACTTTTCAACCGATTATAAACAGATACTTAGTGACTATTCGGCCAGACACTAATTATGAGAACGGAACCGGAGGGGGGGACTGAAGGTAGAGACGCTGCCCTATGGGGAGGTATATGCAACATCTCTGCACTATCATTGCGATAAAACCGCGTCTTTAGGATTCCTCGCTGATAAAGCGGATGTAAAGGGGGGATTGCACGCCGGCCTGCGAGAAGGTCGACAGCGTCGCATCGGAGCTGAAATACTGGCGGGCGTTTTCCAGGTTGTCCCAATGCATCAGGATAACCAACTCATTGGGGTCTTTGGCCGTGTAATACACTTTTAACGATTGTTCTCCTTCGGAGCGGCGCATCTCCTCTTGCTCATCAAATACAGCTTTCCATTTTTGAAAATCCTCGACGCGGTGGCGAACCATTACGTATGTCATGCTTGACCAAAATAGTGTTTTGGGATTGTAAACTTAATATTTTATATGCTTATGTCTGCTAATACAGAGTTGACTTGCAGCGAATCGTTGGCCCGACTCCGAAGGCCAGGGAAGATATTGAACCCTCGATTTTTTGCTGTGAGCTATGCAGAGAATTCCACTGTAAAAAATTAAAAACAAATTAAATTTTGAGGAACTAATTGCTTAGCCCGGATAATTTTTGACGTAAGTTCAATGCCACTTTTTCGGGCAGTTTTCCCTGCTCCCGGAGCTGCTGAATTGAGGCTTCTTTAATTTTTTTGAGCGATCCGAATGTCTTGAGCAGATGCTGTTTCCTTGCCGGGCCGATACCGGGAATTTCGTCCAGGGGCGATTTTAACAGACTCTTTTTGTGTTGTTTGCGGAAATGGCCGATGGCAAATCGGTGCGCTTCATCGCGGGTTTGCCGGAGCAGCTTTAAACCGGAGGAACTGCGGGGGATATTCATGGCCTCGCTTTGGCCGGGTAAAAACACTTCTTCTAATCGTTTCGCCAGCCCGATGATGGGCTGATTGGTGATGTTCAGTTCCTGCAACGCCCGCACCGCGCTGCTCAGTTGTCCTTTGCCTCCGTCGATTAAGATCAAATCCGGCAGCGGCTGCTGTTCCTCTAACCGGCGTTTGTAGCGGCGATAAACAGCTTCGTAGATCATGGCAAAATCATCCGGGGTGTCCTTGCTGCGGATTTTAAAAATCCGATACTCGCTTTTGCGCGGCCGTCCGTCTACAAAACAGACCATCGAGGCAACCGCATCTTTACCCTGGATGTTGGAAATATCGAACCCCTCGATCCGGCGGGGCGGTTTTTCTAAATTAAGGTGCTTTTGCAGTTCCCGCACGCTAAACGGCGTGTGGTCTTTGCGCTTCATCTTTTGCACCTGAAGCTCCTGGAGCAGAAACCGGGCGTTTTTTTGGCAAAGCTGCACCAGCTTCTTTTTCTCGCCAATCTGCGGGGCCAGGAGTTCCACCTTATGCCCGGCAGAGCGGGACAGCCATATTTCCAGTACTTCGGCTTCCTCCGGAACGGCCATGGGGAGAAGCACCTGGCCGGGGAGATAGTCTTCATTCAGGTAGTACTGTTTCAAGAAGGTCAGTAAAATTTCCGGCTCCTCTTTATGTTCCACGCCTTCCAGGTAAAAATGCTGCCGGCCGACCAGTTTGCCGTCGCGCAACTTAAACACCACCGCGCAGGCGTCTTCATCTTCATGGGCCAGGGCCAGCACGTCGCGATCCTCAAAATTTTTCAGCACCACTTTCTGGGCCAGGAATCGATAATCGTTGATCATCGCGATTTGGTCGCGCAGGCGGGCGGCTTCTTCAAAATTCATCGACTCGGAAGCGTTGTGCATTCGCTCGCTCAGTTCGCTCAACAGCTCGCGGGTTTTACCTTTCAGAAACTGCTCAGCCTGCCGGATCATGGCCCGGTAATCATCCTGGCTGACCAATCCCTCGCAGGGGCCCTGGCAGCGGTTGATGTGGTAGTCCAGGCAGAGCTTCACCTTCCCGGCAGCGATAGCGGCATCATCCAAAAAAAATCGGCAGGAGCGGATCGGAAAAATTTTGCGGATTACCTTCATAATCGAACGAAGGTGCTTGACATCCGTGTAAGGCCCCAGGTAGCGGGAGCCGTCTTTGACGATCCGGCGGGTGACAAATACCTGTGGAAATGGCTCGTTGGTGATGCGGATGTAGGGATAGCTTTTATCGTCGCGCAAAAAGACATTGTAACGCGGTTTATGCTCTTTGATCAGGTTGGCTTCCAGGATCAGCGCTTCTACTTCAGAGTCGGCCAGGATGGTGTCAATCTGCTTTATCTTCTGCACCAGCCGCCGGGTTTTGGGGTCTGTTGGCCGGGAATTCCGGAAATAGCTCCGGACCCGGCTGCGCAAATTTTTGGCTTTACCGACGTAGATCACCTTCCCAGCTTCATCGCGGTAGAGATAGACGCCCGGTTGGGCAGGCAAGCTTTGCAGTTTCTCCCGGACCTTCTCCGGCCACTTATTCGCTGACATGACGAACCGTTTTTGGTGGAGAATTTAGGGAGAGATCAGTAGGGATTGCAAGTAAGGAATTGTTGAAAACGGATTGGCGGCGCCGCAGGAATCAGCCGGGATTGTCGAGCCGGAGAATTTCTTCTTCAAACATAGCTGCGGGAGCATCGGTATTGGCTTTGAACCGGTAGGTAAAGACGAGACGATTTGCTTTTCCCTGTATTTCCAGGATGCCGCCATTCTCCGCCAGGCACTGGCTTAAGAAGAGGGTGTCCAGGCTGGGCTGGATGGTTTGCAGATAAACGTCCTGGCCGCCGCTGATCTCTACGGGCAGGGAAGCGCCCCGTTCGCCCCGGCTCAGAAAACGGCCCTCGAATTCCAGCTTAAACCCGATCCGCTCCGCTTCCTTAAAGCTGCGGCACATAAAGAGATACTCCTGCTTTTCATCCATAAATTGCCGGAAGAAGTGATAGCATTCGGAAATGATCCCGCTCAGAGCCGCATATTTGGAATAAAACTCCGGGATGTTTTCACAGAACTCCATCACCTTTTCTACTTTGTGCTTAAAAAACAAATCGCTGTTCAGAAAGCTAATCTCTTCATCCAAAAAACGGTTCAGGTTGACGCGTATGGCTTTCAGGTATTTCTCGTTGATCACTTTGGAGCGGAAGGTGTTCAAAATTTCCTGCAAGTGGTAGCCCACCCGGATAATTTCTTCAAAATCGGAAATCTCGGGATGCTTGTAGTTGAGCAATTCCGCCCGGCCGAAGATGGTTCCCAGCGGCCCGTTGATGTTGTGGATCAGCCCCGGCAGGTGCAGCGCCTGGTAATACAGCTTTTTATCCAGCCAATTCGCGCCCAGGGATTGGCACTCCATCGGCACATAAATCATGGCCTGCAAACCGGATTGACGGCCGTTGTCGGAAGTGCGCTGCCAGATAGTCGGGTAGGGAGAAGATAGCCGCCCCCCGGCGTCTTTCCAGCGGAAGTTTACCGCCTCTTCTTCCCGGGGCAGACGGCTCAGAAAAAACTCGGGGTCTAAGTGATTGGGCTCCAGAAAATGGGTGTGCAAATTAAATTGATCAAGATTCTCGGCGCTCCACCCGCAAAAGGGACGCTCCGCCGGGTGGATGGAGCGCAGCTCCCCGGTTTCGGAAAACTCCAGCAACACCACGTGGGCAAATTGCAGAAATTTATCTGTCAGGGTCATCACCGCCATGGCTTTGACAAGCTCCGCAACCTCTAAAACTCAATGAAAGTAATTCCATCCCGGACGGATCGCCCGCGAGATGTGCTCCTCATCCCCGCCAGGCGGATACGGCCTCCTCCTTGAACCGTACGTTATACAATAACCCTTCCTACAGGGGCTTTTGTGACTGGAAACACTGATTTTATCGAAAAAAAATTTTATCGGGCTGGTTTTAAGCCCGGATTAAATTGAGAGGTGTGTATCCTGAAACCCGCGCTCCAAAAAATCTCTCCAAAAGATGCTTGCCCGCCGAAAATAAATGCTTTAAATTAGTGAACGGAAAAACACTAAAACAGGGAAGGGGATGGGATGGCCTACGAGGATATTTTTGAGCCGATTGAAGTAATTACCCACTTCCGGGGGGGTAAAATTATGCCGCTGCGGTTTCTCTGGAACGGCCGCACTTACAAAGTCAAACGGATTAACGCCTGCTGGAAAGAGCGCCTGGGGGATGCTCAGCAACTGCACTTTTCCATCAACTCCGACGGCCCGGATTGCTTTGAGCTGATTTTTGACGCCAGCGATTTTTCCTGGCAGATTGCCCGGGTTTACCTGGAGGGGTAAAAGCGCTATGGTAATTTTTCATATTGACGCCGATGCTTTTTTTGCCTCGGTGGAGCAGGGGTTTAACCCTTTGCTGCGCGGCAAGCCGGTGGTGGTGGGCGGCAGCGAAAACCAGCGCGGGGTGGTGCATACCGCCAGCTACCAGGCCCGGGCCCGGGGAATCCGGACCGGTATGCCCCTGGCGGAAGCCAAA
>JAJRYW010000088.1 GCA_024275555.1 Calditrichota bacterium
ATTACCATTGCATGAAGGCAACTACACAAATACATTTCCTCTTTTCGGAAACTAATTCACGTCTCAATAATCAAAGAATTATGTTGGCAACAGAAGTTGCCAGCGGAGCGGTGATGTCTCGTCCCAGTTTGCTCTCCCGGATCATATCGACTGCCTGCCCCGCTCCAATGCCAACGGGGCCACGTTGTGGTTGGGGTGTCGATGCTGCCACACCGCAGTTGATGCAATCCCCCAATTTTGCCTGTGTTAATACCGCCTAACCATCTTACTGAGGCAAATAGCAGGGTCCCTTAAATTTACGTTTTTACCACTTGCCAAAGCCTACTCATCAGATTTGCTTCCCCAATCCGCCCTGCCCCGTTGGGGAATCTCCAACCCCATTTTTCCTAAATCACTTGACATCTCCTTGATAAAAAGTGTACAATTTAGGTCCTGTAGAATAACCGGAGGGGATTGGCCCCATAACTGATAAATTTTTGGAACGGAGGTAGCGCTATGTCAAATGCATACTTTTTTGTACCGGAACCATCGAACGAACCGATATTGAACTATGCTCCCGGTTCGCCGGAGCGTGCCGAGTTAAAAGCGAAGCTGGAAGAACTCAAGTCGCAGCAAATTGAGGCGCCGCTGATCATTGGCGGAAAAGAAGTGCGCAGCGGGAAGACCGCAGAGTTGCGCGTCCCTCACGACCACTCGCTCAAGCTGGGGGTGTATCATAAGGCCGGCGAGAAAGAAGTGCAGATGGCCGTCGAGGCGGCGCTGGAGGCGCAGAAGACCTGGGCGAATATGCCCTGGGAACACCGGGTCTCGATCTTTCTGAAGGCCGCCGAATTGCTGGCCGGGCCCTGGCGCGCGACCTTAAACGCCGCCACCATGCTGGGACAATCCAAAACTGTTTTTCAGGCAGAAATTGATGCGGCCTGTGAGTTGATCGACTTTTGGCGTTTTAACGCCTATTACCTGACCCAGTTGATGGCCGAGCAGCCGGAATCCGCGCCGGGAATCTGGAACCGGGTCGAGTACCGTCCCCTGGAGGGATTTGTTTTTGCCGTGACGCCGTTCAATTTCACCTCGATTGCCGGAAACCTGCCCACGGCGCCGGCCATGGTCGGTTGTGTCTCGCTGTGGAAACCGGCCTCCAGTGCAGTCTACTCCGCTTACTTCATTACCCAGTTGCTAAAAGAGGCGGGGCTGCCGGATGGGGTGATCAACTTTATCCCCGGTTCCGGCGGACAGGTGGGCAACCCGGTTATGGGCAATCCCAACCTGGCCGGCATCCACTTTACCGGTTCAACCGCGGTGTTCCAGGACATGTGGAAAACCGTGGGGAATAATATCTCCGGCATGAAGTACTATCCCCGCATTGTCGGTGAAACCGGCGGGAAAGACTTTATCTTTGCCCACAATTCCGCGGATCCGGAGGCGCTGCTTGCCGCTACCCTGCGCGGCGCTTTCGAATACCAGGGACAGAAATGCTCCGCTGCCTCACGTATGTATGTACCTAAGTCCATGTGGGGAGAATTCAGCGAGCGCCTGGCTTCCGAAGTGAAACAGATTAAGATGGGCGATCCCCTGGATTTCAGCAATTTTATGTGCGCCGTTATCGATAAAGCCGCTTTTACCAGCATCACCGAATACATTGACTACGCCCGGAAATCCAACGAAGCGGAATTCCTGGTCGGCGGGAATTATGATGATTCCAAAGGCTGGTTTATCGAGCCGACCGTGATCGTCACCACCAACCCGCGCTTCAAGACCATGCAGGAAGAGATTTTCGGCCCGGTGCTGACTGTTTATGTGTATGATGATGACAAACTCGACGAGACCCTGGAACTATGCGACACGGGCTCCATGTACGCGTTGACCGGGGCGGTTTTTGCCCGGGATCGCCAGGCGATTATCAAGATCAGTGATGCGCTGCGCAACACCGCCGGTAATTTTTACATCAATGATAAACCTACCGGCGCGGTGGTTGGCCAGCAGCCTTTCGGCGGCGGCCGGGCGTCCGGCACCAACGATAAAGCCGGCAGCGCCATGAACCTGTTGCGCTGGATGAGCGCCCGCACCATCAAAGAAACTTTTACCCCGCCGCATAACTGGCGCTACCCGCATATGGATGCGGAATAGTAAACGAATACAACGGAATAAGAAATGCCCGCTTTCCAGTCGAAAGCGGGCATTTCTATTTTTTACCAGGCTGATATTCCAGGTGGAAACAAACTTTTTTCCAGTATCGCGCCCGTGGGAGCAATCGACCATGTTAAATAACTGATGTTACGCGCTTACCGGTTTTTTGCTGTTGAGTGACAAGGAACTCCGAGAAACGATTAAATATAAAGCTCTGTCTAACTAAATATTTTATATTTGTGTAGCCGGACAGGTATCAAGTGAAATTTCCCCGCCCCGGCCCTCCCCGAAATCGGGGAGGGAGGCCTGTTTCCCCCCGATTTCGGGCTTCGTCGTGAGCTCAGCCGAACGGGGGATGAAGGGGAGACATTACCATTGCATGAAGGCAACTACACAAATACAATATTTTTATTGCCTTAAATTGTCAAATACAATTCAAATTTTTTAATTCTCTTTGTAACTATTCAGCCATTGATTTTTGACGGGATAAACAGGATTGACCGCCCCGGCTGGCCGGGGCTGTTTATCTGGCAATTTGAACTTTGATCGATTTATTAGTACGTTGACGGACTACCTGTTTACCCCTTTGGGTGGTTACCAACTATTCATAACCGGTTTTTTTTACTCCTCACCCAGCTCAGTTTTGAGAATATGAAATATAAGACTCGGGAACAAAGCACAAGCCATTTATACACCATGCATTTGACTCTGAGAGGAAGAAATATTGGATAAATGGCCTTGATTTACTGGATAAAGGATTTATCATCATCTTATCCGGTGCATCCTGTTAATCCTGTCGAAAATACCTGAACAGTTACAAGTGTTTTTAATAAATTGTGGTAACTATTCAGCTCACTGAACACAGCAAAGAATCGAAAGAAAAAATGGCAAAATTTTTATATTCGGTTAGAAGTCGCTGCCATGATGGGAGCATTTGGATTGCATTGACTGTGTCAATGCATGCATCGACAC
>JAJRYW010000089.1 GCA_024275555.1 Calditrichota bacterium
AACCTCAATCTGCCCGCCCTGGCGGACACCCAGGTAATCATCAACATGGATGACGGGACCTTGCTGCCGGAAGGAACCACCCCGGAGAACTTCTCCGAGCGGCTAAAAAACCTGCCGGGCAAGGTGCGCAAATCCTTCCGAAAATCCCGGGCCGCCGGGGCGCCGGTCGAGATTCAGGAAGACGACCTGGCGGAGATTCTCTATACCTCCGGCACCACCGGCCACTCCAAGGGCGTGATGCTTACCCACAAGAATATAGTCAACAACCTGATCGCCGGGCCCAAAATGATTCCCGAGGTGAATGAAGAGGGCGTGATTCTCTCCATTTTGCCCATGGCGCACGCCTTTGGCTGCACTTGCTTGTTTCTCTCCCCGATGTATCGCGGGGCCAGCATTTATTTTTTAAAACGGAAACCCACTCCCAAAATATTGCTGGAAGCGATGCAGAAGGTGCGTCCCACCGTGATGGGCGCAGTGCCGCTGGTGTTTGAGAAGATTTACCACAAGCAGGTGCTCCCGATGATCAGCAAAAACAGAGCCTTACGCCTGCTGCATGAGACCCCGGTGGGCCGCAAGGTGCTCTACAAGTTGATTGGCAAGAAGATCTATAAGATGCTGGGCGGGCGGCTGGAGTGCGCCATCATCGGCGGGGCCAGCTTGAACACCGAGGTGGAGCTGTTTCTGCGCAGCGCCGGGATTCCCTATGCCCTGGGATATGGGCTGAGTGAATGTTCCCCGCTGGTCAGCTTTGCCCGCGTTTCCGAGGCAAAAGTCGGCTCGGTGGGCCGGGCGGTGATGAATACGGAAATCCGCATCGTGGAGCCGCACCCCCAAACCGGTGTGGGCGAAATTCTGGTGCGCGGCGACAGCGTGATGAAAGGCTATTATAAAAATGAAGAAGAAACCCGCAAGGTGCTCCGCAAAGACGGCTGGCTGATTACCGGCGACCGGGGCTACCTGGATGAAGAGGGCTACCTCTATATCCGGGGCCGCTCCAAGAATATCATCGTCGGGCCGTCCGGGGAGAACATCTATCCCGAGGTGATTGAAGATAAGATTATGGAATCTCCCTGTGTGGAGGAAGTGCTGGTGTACCAGTTGAACGGCCAGTTGGTGGCCCGCATTTATCCGGACTACGCCTATATCGAAAACAGCAAGGTTAACGAGAACGAGCAGGATATTGCCGCGATTATCGGGAAAATCCTGGAAGAAATCAAAACCCAGGTCAACGCCAAATTGCCGCCGGCGTCGCGCATTCAGAAAGTGCTCTTGCAGACCGAACCGTTTGTCAAAACCCCCACCAACAAAATTAAACGGGCGGAGTATGTGCCCAATTACCTGGATCACCCGGGGGATCGGGTGTATTGATTTTTCAGGGAATCCGAGACAGCGGCAACTCCCATCTTATTCAACCCCATAAGCGTCCCTACGCCAAACACCAATATAACCGTTTTGAGCCTGGGCAGATCGCTAATAAATATTCTTGCAGCTTGTTCGGCCCATCCATTTCCCGGGCAGTCGCCAAAAAGTGCATTTTTGCATTTGTGATTTGTCAATTGCCATTGTATTTTCACATCTGTTTTCAACTCTGATACGTGACAAACTCTGGTCCTTAGCAAATGTCTTTTTACCAGGCCCTCTCCGGGACAACCGCCATTTCGGTTCACACCAGGCGTCCGGTTAAGGAAAATTTTCCCAGGTAAAGAAGCCGCATCATCCGGTTTGAAAACAATTGACGGAACAAGGCCGATTCACATCTGCCCTGTCAAAAGAACAGGGCTGCATACATCACCAGGTCTCAATTAAAGAATTTTTACACATAAAAGAGCCGTCCTGCTGCATCATGAGGCGGCAAAGTTATTCATAATATCACAGGAGTTTTTTATGCCAAGATTTGTAAAGTTTCTGCTGTTTTTCGGAATCCTTTCCTCGCTGGCGTTTGGGCAATCCAAAATTGCCCCGGTCCTGCTGGAAAAGATGAACGAGGCCGCACGCGATAACGGTAAAGTGCGCGCCCTGGTCATGCTGGAAGACAAGGTTGATGTGGTTGCCCTGGACCGGGAACTGTATCAGCAAAACGTTACCCCGGAAGACCGCGCTTACATTGTGATTACCACTCTCCGGGAAAAGGCCCGCACCACCCAGGGGCCGATTTTATCCTACCTTCAATCAAAAAGCGCCTCGGAGGTTGCCCAATTCCAAAGTTTCTGGGCGACCAACTTAATTATGGTCGAAGCGGTTCCCGGCGTCATCTATGATCTGAGCGCTCGCAGCGATGTGGATTTTATCCAGATTGACGGGCGGATTGAGTTAGATGAACCGGTTGATGAAGCCCCGGCCGCGGCCATGTCGCCCAACAGTTCCGAGCCGGGCTTGCAGGCCATCAATGCGCCGTTGATGTGGCAGGCCGGGTACGACGGCAGCGGTGTGATCGTGATGAACATCGACACCGGCGTGGATGGCAATCATCCCGCTTTTGCCGACCGCTGGCGCGGTAATGATCCCAACGTGCCGGCCTCGGCGGCCTGGTTCGATCCCGACGGTTCTTCATTTCCTTTTGATGACGACAGCCACGGTTCCCACACCATGGGCACCATGACCGGCCTGGAAGCAGCTACCAACGATACTATTGGAGTGGCCTTTAACGCCCAATGGATTGCCGCCCGCACCATCGGCCCGTCCGGCAGTTTTACCAGCAACAACCTGGCCGCCTTTCAGTGGGCCATGGACCCGGACGGCGATCCCAATACCAGCGAGGATATGCCTATCGTGATCAGCAATTCCTGGCGCGATCCCTTTATTAATGCCAACACTCAATGCGATCCTAATCAGAATCCTTACATCAATACCATTAGCGCTGTGGAAGCAGCCGGGATTGCCGTGGTCTTTTCCGCCGGGAACAGCGGCCCCTGCGCATCGACGGTAACGCCTCCCAAGAATGTCAACCTCGACCTGGTCAGCTTTTGGGCCACCGGTGCATTGGACGGCAACAATCCCAACTACCCGATTGCCGGTTTCAGCAGTCGCGGTCCCGTTATTTCCAGTTGCACTACCGGCGACCCGTCGCTGGATATCAAGCCGGAAGCATCTGCGCCGGGCGTCAATGTGCGCTCTGCGGTGCTGAACGGACAATATGGATTGAAGAGCGGCACCTCGATGGCCTGTCCCCATGTCGCCGGCGCTATTGCCCTGTTGAAGCAAGCGCACCCCAACCGCACCGGGCATGAATTAAAACTGGCCCTCTACCAAACCGCCCGCGATTTGGGCGCGCCCGGGGAAGATAATGTTTACGGAATGGGGATCATCGACGTTTGGGCGGCTCACCAGTCCCTGGCCGATCCGCTCGATCCGCTGGAGCCGACCGATGTGACCGCCTATTCGGATTTCACCACCCCGGCATCGATTGCCTTAAATTGGAGCGATCCCACCAATTACGTCAATGGCGACACACTGCTGCCGGCCAATTTTACCATCGAAATTTACCGCGATACGGTTCTGGCTGCCAGCGTTGCCGGCGGTACCGCAACCTACACCGATATGGGTTTAACCGACGGCCAGTTTTATCAGTACACCCTGTACACCAAAGATATTAATGATAGCCTGAGTAGGGGAGTAAGCATCTCGGCCTACGCCGGCGGCGCTCCGCAACCCTCCGCTCCCTCGAACTTCTTCGTCACGGTATCTGCGGCGGACTCCAACGACCTGGTGTTGCACTGGAGCAACCCCTCGAGCAACATCGAC
>JAJRYW010000090.1 GCA_024275555.1 Calditrichota bacterium
GATCAATTTATCCTCAGCACGACGAAGTTGCAGGGTGGGAAAATCGCCTTCCAGATCCGGATCGGCCTCCAGCCGGAAGGATTGCAATTCCTCGACAATCTCTCCGATGCGCCCGGTGTGATCCTCGTCGCTTAGCGCACTGATATCCAGGCGGAATTTCATCTCGATCTCCGAGAAGGGGATCAATTGGGGATAGAGCCGGTAGAGTTCGTTTAAGTGAAATTGATACTGGGGTTGCCAGTCTTTTTCCCGGGCGATGGTTGCGCAGACCTGGTGAATCCGGGCCATCAGCATCCGCTCCCGGATTTTGTCTATTGCCGGATCGCTGAGGGCTTCGGTAAGCTGATCGTAAGCTTTGTCCGGATCGCCGTCCTCATAGCGGAGGCGGCCCAGGAAATAATCGTAATAGCGACGCAGGTTGCTCCGGGGGTCGGTGCGTTTGAACTCCGCCAGGGTCTTTTCAAAAAAACCGCGGCTGAACCTGGAAATAATCTCCCAGAGTTCATCGAAACTAATGATATTTTCGGTGTGAAAAAGATGATAGTAGACCATCTCCCGTTCCGGGTTGGCGGCCAGTTCATCCGCCAACTGGTAGAGCGTGCTGTATTTTTGAAAGTACCATCCCGGCGAGAATTTCCACCAGTCCAGGCTCAGCCAGTAGTTGGGATGCTCAAACTGGAAACTGCGGATGCGATACTCTGCCAGCACCAGTTTGAGGGTCTTCAGCATAAAGCGGTATTGGTCTTCCCGGAAAGAAGTATTGTAATGCACTTCTTTAAAGTGATCGGCATTGTTGAGCGCTTTCTCTGCTTCGGTTAACATCCCGGCATAGAGATACATGCGGGCCAGGCAGAGGTTATCCCAGCCGTAGCCGATGGTGAAGCCGTGCTTGTCGCGCTCCTGTTGCAGTTTCAGGGCCCCTTGCAGCGGCTCCCCGCGATATACAAACAAAGTGGAATATCCCTGCCAGTGCCCGCCCCGGCTGCGAGCCCCCTGGTCCGGCACATTGGAGAAATAGCGCTCCGCCTCCAGAAAATCGATGTTGGAATGATAGGTAAATCACAAATTTACCGTCTTGGCTAAATTGTCGTCACCGGACATTTGTTTGAAGAAGGCCGCCGCCCGTTCCGGCTGTAGGTTATAACCGTACAAAATGCCCCGGGTGTTGGCAATCACCCCCAGGGGCGCTTTGATGAAGGCGTTTTCAAAGGAGGTGTAAAATCCGCTTCCCTTGATCACCGCACCCAGGATCTCCCGCTTTAAGTAGGGAATATTTTTCCGATAGCGGGCCTCCAGGGAGTCCGTATAGGCGAAGGATTCCGCCAGGTTGTCTTCAATACGATCATGCAAAAAGGGATAATCCCTGCTGGTAAAAATCCGGGTGCGGAAATAGAGCCAGGAGAGCCAATGGTAGCTCTGGAAGTCGTAAGCGAGGTTTGCCCGTTGCAGACGCCGGGCAGCCTGGTAGGCGGAATCCGGCTGCTCCAGGGAGATGTAGCAGTTGATCAGGCGGTTGGAGAGATCAAAATAATCCAGTTGACGGAACAGGTCCCTCCAGGCGCCCTGAAAAATGTCCTCGCGGGTATAGTTTACCCCCAATGTGTAGCCATAGTCATTTTCAAAGAGTTGAATGGCTTTGCGCAGCGGCTTTACCGCCCGGGCCAGCCCGGTGTGCTCCTCGGCTTTTTCATAATTGTGGTACGCCTCGATGAGGTAGCCCACGTAATAGGTGCTGTCCAAATGTTTGGCCTGGTTCGCCCGGCGGATCGCTTCGGCGGATTTATAATCAAATCCCCAGCGGAGCGTGTCGATCGAAGCCCGCATTTGCTCCCTGTCCTGGGCAAGCAAGATGCTGCTCAGCGCCAGCCAGGTCAGGAGAAAGAATTTCAGGTTGGTCGTATTCAGTATTCGCATCAGCCTTCTTGGGTTATAGATAGAGTGTATTTGTCCTGGTTAGGGGTTACCGGTTTTCTCGATCCCCTTCTTGATCCAGCGCCCTTCTCGATCCAGTGCTCCGCGCCGGATCGCACTAAATTTAACCTTCTCGATCCAGTGCTCCGCGCTGGATCGCAGGACTGAGGCTCTGCCTCAAGTTTGACGGGAGGCCGGAGCCTCCTGAATTGCTTCCGGCGCGGAGCACTGGAAGCAGGAAAAAAATTTAACCTTCTCGATCCAGTGCTCCGCGCTGGATCGCAGGACTGAGGCTCTGCCTTCTCGATCCAGTGCTCCGCGCTGGATCGCAGGACTGAGGCTCTGCCTCAAGTTTGACGGGAGGCCGGAGCCTCCTGAATTGCTTCCGGCGCGGAGCACTGGAAGTAGCAGAATCACAACTTCAGTATTACCCCTGCAACTTCAATGCAGCCAACCGTTCCAACTCCCGGTGCACAATGTGCTCCAGGGCCGTCTCACCTTCATCCTGGTTTTTATAGATAATCCGGTGATTCAGCACATCAACCGCCAATTCCTTGACATCATCTTCGATCACATAGTCGCGGTTGTGGATCAAGGCGTAGGCCCGCAGGCAACGGATAAAGATGATCCCACTCCGGGTAGAGGCGCCTAAACGAATCGAAGTGTCTTCCCGGGTAGTCCGGACAATGTTGCTCACCGCCTGCAAAATTTCCGGATGAACCGTTACCTTTTCCGCCGCCTGACGCATCTGCAGGATATCCTCGTAACGCAGCACCGGCCGGATAGTCTCGGGAATGGTATTGATGCTGAGGTAATTCCGGTAAATCTCCAGTTCCTTGTCCTCGGAAACGTAACCGAAGCGGATTTTCATAAAAAAGCGATCCAGTTGCGCGGCCGGCAAGGGATAGGTGCCCTCAAATTCAATGGGGTTTTGGGTGGCGATGACAAAGAAAAACTCATCCAGCGGATAGGTTTGCTCGCCAACCGTAATCTGGTTCTCGGCCATACATTCCAGCAAAGCCGACTGCACTTTGGGCGAGGCGCGATTGATCTCATCGGCCAGGATAATGTTGCCGAACAGCGGCCCGGGTTTGAAGATAAAATCCTTGTTGCGGTCATCGAAGATGTAAGTGCCGATCAGGTCCATCGGCAGCAAATCCGGGGTAAACTGGATCCGCTTAAACACCACGTGGCCGTCCTGATCTTTTCGGGTGTTTTCGATGTGCCGGCCTTCGATGGAGAACGCCAGCGCCTTGGCCATCGAGGTTTTGCCCAGGCCGGGGAGGTCTTCCAGAAGGATATGCCCGCCGGCAATCAGGCAGGTGAGCACTTTGCCAATCTCCCGGTCTTTGCCGCGGATAATTTTGGCGATATTTGCCGCCAACTGCTCAATCTTATTCGGCGACGGGGGCGTCTCGGTATTCATATTCAGCGCATCAGAATGTTCCATTCGTCTTCCTCATCTTGCTATGATTAATAATTGATTTTACAATATTGGCTATTCTTACATTCACCTTGCGCAAGCTTCAGACTGCGAATAACAGGGTAGCCGCAAGCTTCAGATTGCGAATAACGACTCCCAAACCTATTGTAACCGTTGCGATGAACAACGGAATGCTTAACGCTTTGCGCAAGCTAAAGCTTGCGGCTACCCGTACCATCCGTACATTTCAATTTCAGGAGCGCAGCAATAAAAAGCGCAAGGTGCGAATAAAATTGGCAAAGCTCTTCACAATTTGCCAGCGGGAATATTTTTGCAGCACCTCGGCGGGGAAACGCTCCCGGAAACGCTCCACCAACTGACTCTCTTCGCCGGCGGGCAGCTTCCCGGCATATTTGCTGCGCAGATATAAATTCATAAACCGGGTAAAATCGGTGCCGAAGCGCGGGTCAATCTGTGTGCGGGCAAACTCCAGCGGCGTCTCCCCGTGACGATGAACCCCCAACTGGTTCAACAGCATCAAACTGAGCCGGTATGTCCAATAGAGCCGGGATTGCGGCTGCGCGGCCCGGGAGCGCCAGAGCAGGTAGAGATAGGTCAAACCGCCCAACAGCGCCAGGGCAACCGCGGTAAGAATCAGCAGGGTCAGCAGCGTGACCAGGAAGCGCTGCCAAAAGGGCGATTCCGGCTGATCAATAGTGATTTTATCGACCGGGATCTGCGCCGGGAAAGTGTGCTGAAACCAGGAAACAAACGACTCCGTGGCCAGGTACGGCTTTAATTGCCGCAAACTGGGATGCCCCGACTCGGCGTTGACAATCACCGAGTCTCCCCCGGTCAGGGCGGTCAGGGGCAGGGCCTGGTCGCCCCGGTGAACCAGGGAGTCCTGCGGCACAATGGTAACCGGAAAGGCTTTGCCCGGCTCGATGTCGACAAAGCGGTTCCGGTAAAAAATGCGCTCCGGCAGCACCGTTACCCCCTGGGAATCGGCGCTCAGTTCCAGGAAACGGCCTTTCACGGCAAATATTTTACCGGATTGATTATCCTCCTCCTGGTAGACCACAATCGCCTCATCTACCGGAATCGGCGCCGGAAAGGTTTTGGCAGCCCAGGCCATAAACGGCGGTTTACCGGGATATTCAGGCAGCTTCTCCAGATCGTAGTCAAACGAGTAGGAGGAGACCACCATGCGGCTTTTCAGCGGAAACTCGCCGATCTTCACTTTTTCGTCGTTGATAGTAACCGCACCACCCCGGGGTTTTAAGGCGATCACCCGGGCCAGCGAATCGGGAATTTTATAAGCCTTATTGCGATAGCGAATCTGGTAGGGGCGAATCAGCACTTCGGTGGAATCGCTGCTGATGCCGGTAATCCCGCCCAATACGGCAAAGATGGGGTCGCGGGCATAGTCGGGCGGGGTGGCGTCGGGGCGGGGCGGGCGCATCGGCTCGGTTCCGTCGCTGGGAGTGGGATCAAAATCCACCCAGCCGTAGCTGGGGAAATACACTTCCACCCAGGCGTGCCCCTGGTCCGCATAAACCCAATACCAGCCGGAGTTTTTGTTGCTGCGATCAAAAATGGCGTATCCCACCGCCACCCGGCAGGGGATTCCCGCGGCGCGCAGCAGCAGGGTCATCGCCCCGGCAAAATAGGTGCAATAGCCTTTGCGGTTCTCGGTCAAAAAATAGTGCATAAATGATTGCCCGGGAGTTTTGGGCGCGCCAGGCTTGAGCGTGTAAGTGAAGCGGGGTGCGCCGTCTTCATCCACGCCGGTAAAAAAATCCAGCACGGCCTCCACTTTGTCGTAGGCGGTGGATTTACCTTTGGTCAACCGGCGGGCTAAGTTCATGATCACCGAATCGCTGGTGTCCGCTTCGGTATAGTAGCGGGTAAAGGTAGAATCCAGGAAAGCGTAGCCGATGTCCTCCCGGAGCGCCTGGGCGCGCTGTTCCCGGAATTCCAGCAACTCCGGTTGATTGGTGCTGTAGACAAAGGGGGGCAAGTTCCAAATCGAGATAAGCGAGGAGCATTGATAGACGCTGGTAAAGGTGGCGCGGTCCTCCGGCGCCACGGGCAGCTTTTGGTAAAAATAGCCGGTGTTGGGCGCAACATAGGCGTTGGGGTCCAGCGACTGATTGTAGACCGTGGCAGCAATATTGCGCCGGTAGCGGTACTGGGCAGTGCTCCATTTAACCAGGGAATCCTGCACCGAAAAGCCGATCGGCACATCTTTGATCGAGGGGGAAAACACATCGTTGGGGATGGCCGAGGGCGGATAGGGGTCTAAAACAAATTTCTCCGTCTTGGGCTCATAGCGATTGAGCACAAAACGCCGGAAATGCACCGGCAGGGGAATCCGTCCCCCGTCTTCCGTGGGAAAAAAGTTGTCGATGTAGGTGCAAAACACCGTTTCATCGGAGAGCTTTACCTCCGGCAGCAGTTGGGCGTAGTTGTTCAGATCAAAGCGGGGTTTCTGGGTCTGCTGGTCGATGGTCTTTTTCAGAAAATCGGAGGAACTGCCCTGGGCCTGGTTGAGCCGCTCATAGAGATCGGCGGGCAGGTCGAAAAAGAGAAAATAGAAGAAAGGCAGCACCAGGATGATCAGCAGCGCCGTGATGGTCATGGCAGTGCGCTTAACAATCAGCTTGATCTGGCGACGGTCCAGCCCCCGGGCTTTTTTGAGAATCTCGTTTGCCGCCAGGATAAACACACCGTAAAACAGCAGCGGAGCCAGGTAAAGATAGAGCGTGGCAAACTGGCTCTGCGCCAGGGTGAGTTGGTTTTGGGTCTGGCGGGCCAACCCCTCCACCACCTGCAAATAAATCATCTCCTGGTAACTGACATAGTTGGAGACCACAAACTCGGCCCCCAGCAAAAAAACGATCAGGGCGGCCAGCCAGGGGAAAAACGACCAGCGGGCAAAACCGAAGCCGATCAGCCAGGCCGAGAGGAAAATGAAGGCGTAGATCACAAAAGAAACCGAATTATAGAAGGCGTCGAACTCGCCCATGTATAAACCGGAGGCCAGGTGGTAGCCGCCCAGGATCATCAGCACCAGCAACAGGAAGGTCGTGGTAAAACGGGCTTTGTAGCTGTAGAGAAAGTAGGCCCCGATGAGCCCCAGGGAGAACACCAGCATATCCATGCCCAGGTTGACCCGGATTTGGGAGAGGTTGGAAGCATACAGGCTCCACAGGTAGAGACTGACCAGCACGGTGGGCAGCAGCTTCAGCAGCGCACCGGCCCAGATATATTGGGATGCTTGACGGTTCATAATACGATCACTTCCGTTTTTGAAAGGATGTTTTCCCGGAACCGGTGATCATTTTCATAAATACGCCTGACCGTTCCCCGCGCGTTTGGTTTCCGCCGGGCCGCTTCCAGGGGCGGGTAGATGTCCACAAAGAACAACTGCTTTAACCAGGAAGGC
>JAJRYW010000091.1 GCA_024275555.1 Calditrichota bacterium
AAAACCCGCTCAATCTTCCGGTCCAGTGATTTGATTTGGGATTGGTAGCGGGCCTTTAATTGATTTTGCATTTCCTGCGAGGCGGCGCCTTGCTCCAGCATGGCCAATTTTTCATCCCGCTCCCGTACCAGGTTGCTGCGCTTTTTTTGAAAATACTGGTATTCCGGTTTGCCCCAATCGGTAGGCACGGCGACGCCCGGTGTGAGCAGGGAATCCCATTTTACCCGGGGCGGATTGAGCAGCGCGGTGAGATTCGGTTCCAGGGGCTCTACGCCGGCCGGAAAAAATTCGTTGTAGGCCACCGAGGCCGTGTAGTACTCATCCCCCAGCCCGGCAAAGGAATGCCCGAATTCATGCACAAAAACATTTACACTCAGGGGATGATCCACGGTGGTGATGCAATAAAAATTGTAAATCCCCCCTCCGCCGTAGCGGCGACTGTTGACCAGAATCACCAGGGCGTCCCAGGGAACCTGCCCGGCGGCGTCCTGCACCTGCCGGTTGGCCTCGGTGAGCAGGTAGCGGGCGGAATTGAGCGCGTTGAAAGAGGCGCTAAAGGCGGTGTTCCGGAAGATCCCCTTGCGCGGCTGGTCCGCCCCGCTTTCCCGGGAGGGCCGGAAAACGCCGTAGATATTAAAACGCTCTTTCAGTTCCCGGTAGGGCGAGATGCTGAACAATGCTTCGGCAAAGCGCTGCAAGTCGGCCTGGAATTTGGGGAATTCTTTGGCGCTGTATCCTTCCGCCAGAAAGGCCAGGTCCACACATTGCCCCGGCGGGCCGTTCTCCAGGTAGCGGATAACCCGGTCTTCCGGTTGACCGGCCGGCTCGTCCTGTATTTCGATTGACTGCGGATCGATCCGCAGGGAGAATAACGGCTGCAGTTGATTGTGGCGATCCCGCTGTTCGATGACCAATTGCACCGGGTGGCGCGGAAAGGGCGTCCGCACGGTTTGATGGAAGGTGCGCGGAATCCCCGCCTGAGCCGGATCGGTGGTCCGGTATTCCGGGAAGATGGTGGAGTAGCCTTGCGTATAAATCAAGGTGTCGCCGCTTTCGTCGAAAAGTTTGAGCAGGTACTTGCCATTGTTAAACGGGCTGATCAACCGCTCAGGATTGCCGGGCCAGGCCCCCTGCCGGTAAAGCCGGTCGATACTCAGGGTAGCCTTCTCTGCGTCGCCGGTCAGGTAATAATCAATCCGCAGTACGGTATTTTGAAAATGATCCGCAAAACCAGGCGCCTGGGCGGAGGCGAGGGAGCAGATGAGCAGCACCAAAAAAGTAGTGCTGAGGCGAAACAATCGGGTATGCATACGGAATCCTGATCTCAAATGAGTAAAACCGAATGTAATTTTTTTTGGAAGATGATCAAAATCAAAAAGAAAACCTGTGCAGGAGGTCCGATTTGTTCCGACTGACCGGGTATAGGCCGGCAGAATGGAACGGCGTTTCTGTCGCCCGGGATGAACTCTCCGTTATGATGAGATTTTTCGAGGAACTGTCCGGGGTGGATAAATTATCCCAACCCGAATAAAGGTAGCAAAATACTCGCCGCCATCATCGACAGCACTTGAATTAAGGCTATCGCAACCTTAACTTAGCGCAGATAGCATTTCCGTTCAATTTAACAAAATTGATGTACATGATGAAAACAAAGCATCTTTGTGTTATCGGCGATTCCCGGAAGATGGCGGAAGTTGCTGACAGATCAGTCGAGTTAGTTGTTACCTCGCCGCCTTATTGGCAATTGAAAGATTATGGCGCGGAAGACCAGATCGGATTTAATCATTCTTACCAGGAATACATTAATAACCTGAACCTGGTTTGGAAGGAGTGTTACCGGGTGCTCCAACCGGGTTGTCGTATGTTGATCAATATCGGCGATCAATTTGCCCGGGCGGTTTATTACGGGCGCTATAAGATTATTCCGATTCGCACGGAGATTATCAAATTCTGCGAAATAATCGGTTTTGACTATATGGGCGCCGTCATCTGGCAGAAAAAGACCACTATGAATACCACCGGCGGCGCCACCATCATGGGGTCTTACCCCTATCCGCGAAACGGTATTGTGGAGATTGATTATGAATTTATCCTGATCTTTAAGAAAACCGGTAAGCCGCCTAAAGTCACCCGGGAACAAAAGGAGAAATCGCGGATATCGAAAGAAAAGTGGAAGGAATATTTCTCTGGGCATTGGTATTTTAACGGGGTAAAGCAGGAAAATCATATCGCCATGTTTCCGGTGGAACTGCCCCGGCGGGCTATCGAAATGTTTACTTTTGTCGGTGATACCGTGTTAGACCCGTTCATGGGCAGCGGCACGACTTCCCTGGCAGCAATGAGCATGGACAGGAATTCCATCGGCTATGAAATTAACCATGATTTTTTACCGGTGATAAAAGCTAAATTAGAAGGAACCGAACCTTCTTTGTTCAGCAATGATATTCAATACCGGGTGCAAAACCTGCCCGATATATCCTGGGACGAGGAAATCCGCAAACTGCCCTATATCTTTTCCGATCCGATCCAGTTTGACAAAAAAGTTGATCCGAAGAAATTGAAGTTCGGCTCGAAGATAAGCGCTGAAGATAATCAAAATGGGATAAAGCGGGAGGAGTATTATACAGTTAAAGAAATCATTGCTCCAAACCTGATCAGACTGCAAAATGATCTCGAGGTAAGATTGTTGGGGGTTCAGCCCAGATTGGCCCTGGCAAAGGAGGCAAAGCAGTTTTTAGAAACAAAAATCGGAAAAGGACAAATCTTTTTAAGATTTGATGCAGAGAAATATGATGAGCAGAACCGGTTGCTGGCTTATGTTTATATGAAAAACAAAACTTTCATCAATGCCCATTTAATTAAGCATGGATATGCGGAAATTGATGTGGAGATTCCGTTTAAAAACAAGGCAAAATTTCAGGCGTTGTTGAAAGACCACCATTTAGCATACCAATAGTTGCCCACTGCGTTCTTCCGGGTTTTGCAAATATTATGTTCTCCGGGAGACCCAGCCATTCATCTCGGAAACATTAACTGTCGCTTACTTTCTAACAAATAATGCCAATCACAAGTTGACCTTAATTTGACGCAGAATGCCGCTGATATGGGCGGATTCCCGCTGAGAAAATTTTTAATATGTCTCATCTCGTTCCAGGCTCCTGCCTGGAACGTTCCTTTTTTTAAAAAGCTCTGCTTTTTCATTGCCCACATCACATTGGTCAAAAGCAGGGCATTGTTGCCCGGGTTTGTTCAAGAACGGCGCCTGGAACGAGAAGGTCAAAT
>JAJRYW010000092.1 GCA_024275555.1 Calditrichota bacterium
TCGGGATTGCCTTCCAGGGAGAAGCGCTCCCGCCAGGTTCCCCCGTTGTCGGGGTTGAACTCGAACACCGGGAACAGGCGCGATTCCAGCGCGCCGGCGGCGGAGAGATAGCCGTGCATATCGGTTTCATCTACGGCCACCGGGGTGTAAATGGAAAAGAGCGCCGGGCCGTTAAAAGCAAATCCGGCCTCGATGCCGCGCGTCACGGAATTCAGTTCCGAAAAGGGGGCTTGCAAGACATAGGCGCAGTTAAAATTGATAGCCATCGAGGCGATGTTGAGCGCCCACTCGTCGCGGCGGATGATCGGCATGGCGCTTTGATCCGGCTCGAACAAATCCTCGACGCACAGCAGCACTTTGATGGGCATCCTCGAGTTGAGGATTTCCAGGAGCAGGTTTTTATCTTCTGCGGTGAGCTCCTTAACCTGCAATTTTACCAGGATCGGCGGCTGCAGGGCCCGCTCTTCATCGGTTAAATAGGAACTGTTGAACTCCTCGAACAAACGGTCATGGAGCTTTTCATCATAGCGGTTGCGCAGCTCCAACTCTGCTATGCGCAGCGCCTTGATAAAGGCAACCAGGGACGCTTTTTGGGAATGATACATGCGCATGGCGTCCAGCAAAGAGGCGGCAATATTCTCTTCCGGCAGGTATTTTTCATTCAATGAAGCCGTGCGGGTATTCTCCAGCTTGACGCCCAGGAATAAAGAGCGCAGGGAGCGCAGCGTATTCAGCGAATGTTGCAGGCGCTGATAGCGGTTTTTGGGCAGCACGTGGTAGATTTTGCTCTCGGTTACCAATTGGGAGACCGCTCCGAAATCGACTTCACCCAAACCGGCCTTGCGCAGTCCTTTCTTCATTTGTTCCGGGGAATTCAGTTCCTCCTGCTGGGCCTGGTCCGCCGCCAGGATATCCACCAGTTGGCCAATCACATTTTCTACTTTGTTGAGAAAATCTTCGTGGCGGTTCCGCCGGTAATTGAGGTTGATCACGCGCATCAGGTAACGCGGCGTATCCGGATAGCAGGAGAGCAGGTAGGCGTCCTCGGCCGGCAGGGATTGAAATCCTTCCGCAAAGACTTGGGCAAGTTTATCTGTAAACGATTTATCCCCTTTGGTGTGTTTTATGACCGTTCGGGCGGCAGATTCCCACAGTTCCGAGAGCCGGTGTTTTCCGGGGCGGTCTGCCAGGCGGCGCACTTCCGCTTCCAGCTTATAAAGGGCCAGTTTCAGGTTCTCCAGCTCATCGCCGGTCTCTTCCCGCGCTTCGATCAGCGAATCGATGTACTGGCGGAAAGGAAGCCCCCATTGATAATCGCTGTTTAAGGGGATGCAGATGGGGAAATCGTGGCGATACTTATTCAATTCCCGCAAGTGGTACAATAAGGCCGGCCAATAGCGTTTCGGCATGGTCGGCAACTCCACCTCATCCGGGAAGTTGCCGGTGAGGTAAAATTTCAGCAAATCGCTGAATTGATAGCGAATACTGTCTTGCTCCGTTTCTCCGGTTTGCAGCGCTTTGGGCAAATGGATGTCCGGGCGCCCGGTGCGGGACTTCTCCCCGGTATCCGATTCGGAGGCGTGTTCCACCGTTTGCTCCGCAATCGCATCCAATTCCTCCAGTAGACGGTTGCTCTCTTCCACCGAAGAGGAAACTTTCGGTTTCGCATCAGCCTTATCAGCGGTGGTTTTCACGATCAGCTCCATTGGTTGTTGATTGCGGATTGATACCAAATTTATCGAATTCATGCTCCAGGGCTTCTTTTTTCATCTCCGGGGTAAACACGCGCGAGGGCTTGCGAATCTCATCGTAGCGGGGCACTTCTTCGTTCTGATAAAGAATACCCACGGCAAACTTATCGGTTAATGCGGCGTATTGGCGAGCTTTTTCCATGTCGAGCGGATCGTGCTCTTCCCGGTTTTTATAAATCTTGGCCATGGCTTCACTGAGTTGCATACCGTTTTCGTGCGTCAACATGACGATCTTGTTGGGGTCGGTCA
>JAJRYW010000093.1 GCA_024275555.1 Calditrichota bacterium
GGAAGAGAAATCTGTGTGTATTCGACATTAAATTTGCTGAAATAATTGTAAATTAAAGATAAAGTTTTGAGTGTTAACAGATTTCTCTCTTCGTTCGAAATGGCATAAGTTATGTAGTAATATAAACTTAGTTTGGAATAAGGTTTAATCTATTTACAGAGGCAGATGGCAACAAACAACCATCCCGTGTTATATTTCCTCATAAACTTCAGAAAAAACTTAAGGACAGGCAAATGGCGCATCTGGTAATACTTGGTAATGGGATCGCGGGCGTCACCACCGCGCGGCATGTGCGCAAACGCGATGATTATATGGAGATCACCGTCATCTCCAATGAGAGCGATTATTTTTTCTCCCGCACCGCGTTGATGTACATCTTCATGGGACACATGAAATACGAACATACCAAACCTTACGAGGATTGGTTCTGGCAGAAGAACCGCATTAATTTGGTGAGGGGGTTTGTTAATCAGATCGACGCCGACACCAAAACTCTCCATTTTGAGGACGGGCGGCAAATCCGCTATGACAAGCTGGTGGTTGCCACCGGCTCCAAGAGCAACAAGTTTGGCTGGCCGGGCCAGGATTTGCCCGGCGTGCAGGGGCTTTACTCGTTGCAGGATTTGGAAACCCTGGAAGAAAGCGCCAAAACCGCCCGGGAAGCGGTGATTGTCGGCGGCGGGCTGATCGGCATCGAACTGGCCGAAATGCTCCTTTCCCGGAAGATCAAGGTTACTTTTTTAATCCGGGAAGATGAGTACTGGCAAAACATTCTCCCCCGGGAAGAAGCCGCCATGATCGGCAAACATATCGTTTCGCATGGGGTTACTTTGCACAAATGCACCAACCTGAAAGAAATATTGTCCGGGGAAGATGGGCGGGTGTGCGCCGTAACGACCGACGCCGGCCTGGAAATCCCCTGCCAGATCGTAGGACTCACTCCCGGCGTACGGCCCAACATTGACGTGGTTAAGAATTCCAAGATTGCCACGGATCGGGGTGTTTTGGTCAATGAGTACCTGGAGACCAACGTCCCGGGTGTTTACGCCGCCGGCGACTGTGTGGAGTTTACCGTCCTGGGAGACGGCCGCAACCGTTTTGAGCAGCTTTGGTACACCGGGCGGATGCACGGCCAGGTACTGGCCCGAACGCTGACCGGAGAACGAACTCGCTACGTCCGCGGCATCTGGTTTAATTCGGCCAAGTTTATGGATATTGAATACCAAACCTATGGCTTTGTCAGCAATACGCCGCGAGACGGTGAAGGATCGTTTTACTGGGAAGACCCGCATGGAATGCACTGCCTGCGCATTGTGCATCGCACCGATACCCCGGAGCAGGAAGTGGTGGGGATGAACTTTTTCGGGATGCGTATGCGCCAGGATATCTGCCAGCAGTGGATTGCGGAAAAACGCTCCCTGGAGTATGTGCTGGAGCATCTGGCCGCTGCGAATTTTGATCCGGAATTTTACCGGCGACTTGAACCCGGGATCGTTGAGTATTACAATCGCCGGTATGGCAAAAATTTACAAATCAAACTTAATGGACGCTTCTTCAAACGGCAACGGGTAAGCGGAGTCTAACCAGGAAGCAAACCGGAGCAAGACATGACGCACGATACCAAAACAACTCCCGGAACCTCAAAAAATATCATCAGCGGACATTCGCACAAGTCCTTCCGGGCCCTGAAAATATTGGGAGTTATATTATTCTTAACCGGATTAATAACGTTTACCGCCGGCATCTTTTTAGGCGACTATCAGCTTAGCGATGCGGCCTATGAGCGGGCGGCCTACCAAACGCCCCTGGAGACGCTCAACTCTCTGAAACCGCTTCACGGGAGATATTTCACCTCTACCCCGCAAATCCTGGAAGAGATTACGCCGCTCATCAATCCCGACGGTAATTTAGGCAGTTACCAACTGGGGCAGTATAAACTCTGGATACTCAAAGGAGCAGCCGTTGGCCCGATTCGCGAACACACCGGCCTGTTTCTATTCCTTACACTGGGCCTGGCAATCCTGGGAGGACTTTTGTACGCCCTGGCCGGCTTAGCCAGTCCGGCGGGGATTAAAAACGACGGAATTTTTTTCAGTTCGGCGATGAACCGCGGCCTGGTGGGAATTCTTTTAGGCGGTTATTTAATCAGCTTTTACATCATCCTGTACTGGTTCCCGGAATATATTGTCAACCTGATCATCCTCTTTGACCCGGTTTCCGAGCTGTTGCGCAGCCGCCCGGCGGACCAGTGGTTTCTCTACGGCTCGCTTTACACCGTCGCCGTGGCGGTGATGGGGACGCGGATGTACATCAAATACCGGCATAACCGCTACCATTTGATCCGCACCACCTCGATCATCTTCTTCCAAACCGGTTTTGCTTTTCTGCTGCCCTCGATTATGGAACGATTAAACCAACCCAGCATGGACCTCAAGAACGCCTGGCCGCTAAACTACAGTTTTTTTACCGACTGGAATCTGAACACGTTGCTGAGCGGCGGTAATTTCGGGCTCTTTCTCCTGTTTTGGGGGATTCTGCTCTCCCTTGTGGTTGTGCCGTTGATGACTTATCGCTACGGAAAACGCTGGTATTGCTCCTGGGTGTGCGGCTGCGGGGGGCTGGCCGAAACCCTGGGCGATCCCTTCCGGCAATTATCGAACAAATCGGTGCGCGCCTGGCGGGTGGAGCGCGTTCTTATCTACTCCGTGCTGGTTTTTGCCCTGGTGATGACCGTGATGCAGGTTGCCAACTACCTCTCCGAGGGGGCAATTTTCAGCAGCTACACCTGGCGGGTTAACCAGGCCTACTCCTTTTTCATCGGATCGATTTTTGCCGGGGTGGTGGGCACCGGATTTTATCCTTTGATGGGCAACCGGGTCTGGTGCCGTTTCGGATGTCCCCTGGCCGCGATAATGGGCATCATCCAGAAAGTCAAATCCCGTTTTGTGATTACCACCAACGGGGCCCAGTGCATCTCCTGCGGAAATTGCTCCACCTATTGCGAGATGGGTATCGATGTGCGCTGGTACGCCCAGCGCGGCCAAAACATTGTGCGCGCTTCCTGCGTCGGCTGCGGGATATGCGCCGCCGTCTGCCCGCGGGGTGTGCTGAAACTGGAAAACACCGCCCCGGGAGAGCGATACAATGTAGCCCTCGATGACGCCATTATCGCCCAACTGGACCGGCAGGAAGCCCGGGCGGATTCCACACCGATGTTAATGGATTAATCCCAATACAGGAGCATTTTCCCTGGCGATCTTCGTGTTAATTCGTGGATAAAAATTAAGGGAAGCATAGGAACGAAAAGCCGCCTGATGTAAACCAGGCGGCTTTTCTATGGACTCAACTCGCTGAGGGCTTTCGAGAGGTGAGTTGTTTGTTCGGGTTTTAAATGAGCTTTGTTTTCAGATAATGATAGCGCTTCAGCTCCTCCGGAGAGAGCGACAATACGAACGACAGCTCCCGGGTGGAATAGTGAGTGCATCCGGGCGGTACTCCTTCTTCGCCCCCCGCCCCCGGGTTGACAAAGCAAATTTCTTCATCCAGCGTTTTGCTATGCACCCGAACCATTTTTCGTTGGCCTTGCAGCAATTCATATAGCTGCATCAGGGTATCCGCATCAAAACTTTCCCTGTGGGAAACTTTGACTTTGCGTCGAACCGGGCGTTTGCTCAATGTAACGGGCATAATGCACTCCTCAGTTATGGCGTCGATGACATCCAGACTAATGTTCACTAAAATATAACTTGCCCTACCTGAGATGTCAAGTGAAATTGCAATATTAACTATATATATGTTCACTATCAATGCGAATCATGAGTTGAAAATTTGACGCTGAGAAACGCTGAAAATTGTTATAAAAACGAAAAGATTCGATCCACTCAACTCCTTATTCATCCTACTTGTGAAAGAAAACGAGAAAATCGGGGAAAGATATTATTGAGACGTGAATTAGTTTCCGAAAAGATGAAATGTATTGAGTGTATAATAATTATGGGGCGCTTACGTTTGGTTTTCAATGACATCCCCCCTACCCACCTTTGAAGGGGGATTGAGGGGGATGTAAAGAAGTTTTGCCCCAAGATTGTTATACACTTAAATGTATTTGTGTCGTTGCCTTCAGGCAATGGTAATGTCCCCCCTTAATCCCCCGTTCGGCTGAGCTCACGACGAAGCCCGAAATCGGGGAGGGCTGGGGTGGGGAAATTTCATGGGAAACTCGTTCATCACATTCAAACAATTTCATTCTCATACGAATTCACGGGTCTATAAAAGATCAAAAATTCAGGACACATAAAAATGATCTCAGCGGAAATCTGTTCAATCAGCGGTATTCTGCGTCAAATTCAGTTCAACTTGTGATTGGCATTATTAGATTTTCTTAAAGATTACCCCGCTTTCGTCAATCGATGAAAATGTCTGCCCGCCAAAGCGCCGCCAAAAGCTCCCCGGTCGCTTCATGTTTGATTTTGAAAATTCCCGGAAGTTGGTTACATTGAGCCTTTCTTTTTGACCCTTTTCTCCCTGTTATATCAAACCTGGAGGTGTTTCCGTGAAGTATTTTACTCCGATATTTATGGTTGCCTTTCTGGCAATTGCATTCATCCGTTGTGGAGAGCAGCCATCTCATTCCCGGCAAAATGAAGCATTCAAGGTTGTTGCGGATCAGTTTGCCGACCTGAGAATTCTGCGTTACCAGGTTCCGGGATTTGAGTCGCTGCCCCTGCAACAGAAGAAATTGCTCTACTACCTTTATGAAGCCGCCCTGGCCGGCCGCGACATCATCTGGGATCAGAATTACAAACACAATTTATGTATTCGCCGCACCCTGGAAGCCATCATCAACAATTACCGGGGAGACCGCAACAGCGAGGAATTCCAAAAGTTTATGGTTTACGCCAAGTGGGTCTTTTTTTCCAATGGCATCCATCACCACTACTCCACCATCAAATTTGCGCCGGAGTTTTCCCAGGAATTTTTTGCCGAATTGGTGAAGAGCATTCCGGCGGAGACGCTGCCGCTGGGCGATGGAGAAACCGTTGCGGCGCTGCTGGCCAAACTCGACCCGATTCTCTTTGACCCCGAAGTTGACCCCAAACGGGTAAACCTGGACCCCAACGTTGATATGATCGCCTCCTCGGCAACCAATTTTTACGAAGGCGTCACCCAAAAAGAGGTGGAGAATTACTACAAGAAAGTGATTGACAAGTCCGATCCGCATCCCATTTCTTACGGCCTCAATTCCAAGATGATGAAGGAAAACGGAAAGATCGTGGAGAAGGTCTGGAAAGTAGACGGCATGTATGGGCCGGCGATTGAAAAGATCGTCTACTGGCTGGACAAAGCGGCAGAGCTTGCCGATACGGAACAGCAGAAAGCCGCCCTGGAAAAGCTGGTGGAATACTACCGCACCGGCAACCTGCGCACCTTTGACGAATACAACATCCTCTGGGTGCAGGATACGCTCTCCTTCACCGATGTGGTCAACGGCTTCATCGAAGTCTACGGCGATCCGCTGGGCTACCGCGGCGCCTTTGAATCGGTGGTTTCCTTCAAAGACCTGGAAGCCACCAAACGTATTGCGGCGATCAGTGAGAACGCCCAGTATTTCGAAGATCATTCGCCGATTATGGATCAGCATAAGAAGAAAAAAGTCACCGGGATTTCCGCCAAAGTGATTACCGTGGTGGTGGAGTCCGGCGACGCCTCTCCCTCGACGCCCATCGGCATCAACCTGCCCAACGCCAACTGGATTCGCAAAGAGTACGGCTCCAAATCGGTGAACCTGGGCAATATCGTTCACGCATACAACGAGGCAGGCAAGGGCGGCGGCTCGCTGGAGGAGTTTGCCTATTCGCAGGAGGAAATCGACCGGGCCAAAAAATATGCCACGCTGGCGGCGGATTTACACACCGACCTGCACGAGGTGATCGGCCATGCCAGCGGGGCGATCAATCCCGGCGTGGGCACGCCCAAAGAGACCCTGAAAAACTATGCCTCCACCCTGGAAGAAGCCCGGGCGGATTTGGTGGCTCTCTATTTCATCATGGATCGGAAATTGGTGGATATCGGCGTGACGCCCTCCCTGGACGTCGGCAAAGCTGAGTACGACCGCTACATTCGCAACGGCTTGATGCAGCAATTACGCCGGTTGAATCCCGGCGAGAACCTGGAAGAAGCGCACATGCGCAATCGCCAACTGGTAGCCAAATGGGTCTATAAACATGGGGCGGCGGAGAAGGTCATCGAACGAAAAGTGCGCGACGGCAAAACCTATTTTGTGATCAACGATTACCAAAAACTGCGCGACCTGTTCGGCCAACTGCTTCGGGAAATTCAGCGGATCAAATCCGAAGGCGATTACGCCGCCGGGAAAGCGCTGGTGGAAGATTATGGCGTTCAGGTAGACCGTAAACTGCACCGGGAAGTGCTGGAACGGTACGCCAAATTGAACATTGCCCCCTACTCCGGTTTTATTAATCCGCGCCTGGTACCGGTTAAGGAGGGTGATGAGATCGTGGACGTAAAGATTGAATATCCGGACAATTTTGTGGAGCAAATGCTCGAATACGGCCGGGATTATTCCTTCCTGCCCACCTACAATTAAGCAACGCCGCT
The DNA here is from genome assembly GCA_024275555.1 of Calditrichota bacterium. Lineage (GTDB taxonomy): Bacteria > Calditrichota > Calditrichia > RBG-13-44-9 > J075 > JAJRYW01. The sequence goes on from JAJRYW010000093.1 coordinate 6,619, forward strand.
CAACGCCCTTCCCGGTTCCGGGAGGGGCTTTCTTATTACCTATCGATTCAGGAGACCATGATGAAATTATTCTTGAGCCTTTTCATTTTGCTGTTGCTCATCCCGGCCCTGGCCGACACCCCCAATGACACCACCAAAGGCGGATTTCATTTCACGATGATCAAAGAGGTGGGCGTCACCCCGGTTAAAAACCAATCACGCACCGGAACCTGCTGGAGCTTTGCTACCAGTTCATTTATCGAGAGCGAATTGCTGCGGATGGGCAAAGGCGAGTACGATTTGAGTGAGATGTTCAACGTGCGCATGACTTACCCGCTCAAAGCAAGAAACTATGTGCGCCTGCATGGAAACGCCGCCCTGGGCGCCGGCAGCCTTGCCCAGGATGTGCTGCGGGTGATCCGCAATTACGGGATGGTTCCGGAAGCGGTGTATGACGGCAAGTTTGTCGGAGAATCGAAACATAACCATGCCGAGATGGACGCGGTGCTGAAGGCGGCGCTGGACGCCATCGTGCAGAATAAAGGAAAAAAGCTCAGCCCGGCCTGGCCGCAAGCCATCGAGGGGATTCTGGATGCCTATTTAGGCAAACTACCGAAGCAATTCGAGTACCAGGGTAAAACATATACCCCCCGCTCCTTTGCCGATGCGACCGGCTTTAACCCGGATGATTATGTGGAGTTGACCTCCTTTACCCATCACCCGTTCTACTCGCGATTCAGCATCGAGGCGCCCGACAACTGGGCCCGGAACAAATCCTATAATCTGCCCCTGGATGAACTGATGCGGGTGATGGATTACGCCATCGAACATGGATTTACGATTGACTGGGACGGCGATGTGAGCGAGAAGAGCTTTAAACACAAAAAAGGAACGGCCATCCTGCCGGTAAAAGAATGGGATGATCGCAGCAAGACCGAGAAAGACAGCATCTGCACACATCCCGAACCGGAGAAAGAAGTAACCCAGGAACTGCGCCAAAAGATGTTTGACGACTACCGCTCTACCGATGATCACCTGATGCATGTAGCGGGCATCGCCAAAGACCAAAACGGCGCCCGGTATTTTTATACCAAAAACTCCTGGGGCGTCAAGGAGAGCAAATACGGCGGGTTTGTGTACATGTCCGAGGCTTATGTGCGGGCCAAAACGATTTCCATCCTGGTACACAAAGACGCCGTACCGGAAGACATCGCCCAAAAACTGAAACTGAACTAAACATTTGGAGGAGCAGATATGAAAAAAATGCTATTTCTCATTTTCTGGATGGTCTGGCTGATCTCCCTGCAACTGTTCGGGCAAGGGTTGCCCACCCAGGAGTCTACCCTGTTCAGCGGTTCCGGAAATTGTGTGATGTGCCACGAGCCGGGCCCTCCCAATAACCAGGCCCTGCGCACACCTGCCGGGGAGGATGTCTCGCCGATTACCCAATGGCGTTCCACCATGATGGCCAACGCCGCCCGCGACCCCTTTTGGCAAGCCAAAGTAACTGCGGAAATCAGCGCCAATCCCCATCTGCAAAGCGTGATCGAAGACAAGTGTACCACCTGTCACGCGCCAATGGGCCGAACCGAGGCGGTGTGGCACGACAGCACTTATCAATACACCTTAGCGGAGATGCAGCAGGACACCCTGGCTATGGATGGGGTAAGCTGCACCGCCTGCCACCAGATCCAGGATGTGAATATGGGCCAGGGAAGCAGCTTCAGCGGCGGCTATGTGATTGACAATATCCGCCAGATTTACGGTCCGTATGATAACATGCTCATCCAACCGATGGCAACCTGGGTGAACTATGTGCCGGTATACAGCCCCCATGTGAAGACCTCCGAGATTTGCGCAACCTGCCACACCTTGTTTACCCCAACGGTGGATAACCAGGGCAACATCATCGGGGAACAGCCGGAGCAGACGCCCTACCTGGAATGGCGCAACAGCGTCTATCCGGCCGCGAACACGGAATGCCAGACCTGCCACATGCCCGCCCTGCAAACGCCGATTACCATCTCCAACCGGCCCACCGGGCTGCCCTCTTACGCGCCCTATCCGCAGCATTATTTTGTGGGCGCCAATGTGTTTATGCTGAAGATGTTTAAAAATCACTCCAGCGAGATTGGCGTGACCGCCACTCCCGAACAAATGGACAGCACCATCGCCCGCACGGAACGGATGCTGCAGGAGCAGTCGGCCGATTTATCCGCCCAGGCCGGGTGGCGGTCCGCCGATACGCTGGAAATAAAGGCAACGCTGAAGAATAACGCCGGCCACAAGCTTCCCACCGCTTATCCCAGCCGCCGGGTCTGGCTGTATGTATCGGTGCAGGACGCCAACGGGCAGACCCTGTTCCGTTCCGGGGCCTGGGACGCCCAGGGGGAGATTCTGCACCTCGACGCGCCCTATGAACCTCATCACGATATCATCACCGATTCCACAGAGGTGCAAGTTTACGAGACAGTCATGCATGATGTGGACAGCTCGGTAACCTACACCCTGTTGCGCCTGGCCGGGTATCTGAAAGACAACCGGATTCCGCCGGAGGGCTTTCTGCGCACCGGCCCGTTTTACGACAGCACCCGCATCGCCGGGGCGGCTCTGAACGATCCCAATTTCAACCGCAGCGGGGCCGTGGAAGGAACCGGCGCGGATACGGTCACTTATCGAATCGGGGTGAGCGGTATCAGCCAGGCCGACCGGGTGGAGATTAAGCTGCTCTACCAGACCATCAAACCGGCCTATGCGCAGGATATTTTTCAGTATAACACTCCGGAGATACTGCGTTTTCAGAATTTCTATAACCAGGCCGATAAGCGACCTTTTACCATGGATTCGCTGCTGTTAACCGTTTCGCCGAATGGCATTGGGGACGGTGAGGATTTCACACCCGCCTCGCCGTTGCTGGTAAAAGCCTATCCGAATCCCTTCAACCCCACCCTGACGGTGGAAATAACGGTTCCGTCAGCCGGAGATTTATCGGGCGCGCTTTACAATGTGCTGGGGGAAAAAGTAGCGGATCTCTTTTCCGGCCCTGCCGCACCCGGGGTGATGCGCTTCAATTGGGAAGCCTCAAAGGCTCGAAGCGCCATGAGCAGCGGGGTTTACATGCTGACCGTGGAACATCGCAGCGCCGTAGACCAGCAGAAATTCCGCGCAATTGAAAAGGTGGTGTATTTGCGGTGAGGGGATAATGTACGGTTGTCGTAGTCATCGTAACTGTAGTTGTAGAGACGCGATGGATCGCGTCTCTACTTTCCTGGAGAAAGCTGTAAATTTATGTAATTGGGGGGAATTGGAAGCTAATCTATGCTTGATTTTTCGGAACTGCCATTCAAATACTTTATACAGGTATTAGTATCAAGCAAATAACTCATTCGATTGTCTCACGAGCTTCATATATTCCTTGTTCTCCACGTTCAATGGGGAACTTCGCTAAAGAGCCGTAAGTCTCTTGAATAAAATTATGCCACTCTGATTCTTCATTTATCTCTGTAGAGGTGGTTTGATGAGATTCCGCCTCTGTCGGCGATTCAAGAGCTTTTATAATTTTATACAATATTTCTAAATACTCATCTCTTATGTGATCAATTTCGGCTTTTAATATTTCTTTGGTAATCATTATCTCACCTCATTTCCTAATCATCAGTTTTCTTGAATAGAATAAACACTCTGTCGGAAGGAATCAAGAAGAAATGTTTGCTGAACGGAATAGAGACGCGGTGCATCGCGTTTCTACAACCACAACCACGACAACCGCTTGGATCATCCGCGTCATCGGACCATCCAACCTGCGGCCGGAGACAAGCATATGAGCCGGTTCTTCTACCATTTCCCTCCTTTTGAATCAGAGCGCGGAGACGCCGGTTCAGTGGGTTGAAAAGGTGATGGATTTAAGAGATATAAGTCAACATTGCGGCTCGGCTGTTGGCAAATTCAATCACTATAATTTGTTCAACACCACCAGCTTATAGAGGCGTGAATTAATCCGCGAATATAGATTGGCCCAGTAGCCACATTCCGGAGAACCGGCGCTCTTCTCGAATTTATTCATGCGTCTATAATTGATTTTCTGAATTTCTTCAAGTACACGAGTCTTGCTAATCGGCTTCAAATACTTTGTTTTACAAAAGTTACAGTTAGCAAGGATACAACAAAGATCACAATAACTTAAATATCGGAACCTCTACCACCCCCGATTATTGTTTTTTTAGTTGTTGTTTTTTTAGTTGTTGTTTTTTTAGTAATGCAATGTTATATTGACATACCTAAAAAAACTCTTGAGAAAAGGAGAAAATAATGGATTATGATAGGAAGTTATCGAATTTAAAAAAATCTTTATTAGGGCTAATCAGAAAGGCTGCTACACAAAATGATTCTTCAGGAGTCGTAGTACATTCAAAGTATCTTGAAGAAGTTGAAAAACTCATTGAAAAAGCACAGAACATATCTGATAGAATTTATGATCTTGAGAAAAGAATTTTTCAGAAGGATAATGTAATAGATTCTGGAAAAATAAAGCAATCTCTGCCAGAACCTGTGATTACACATATATCGGCAAAGGCAAAAGGCAAAATCAGACGAGAGAATTTTCTAAAATTACTAGAAGAAAAAGGAGTATCTCTGTCGCAGATAAAGGGAATTATTTACAAATCAGCAAAATCCAATAAAATTGGAATTGCATCCGCATCCGAAAGACCCGAAGGTAATCGTTGGTTTTTAGGGTTACCTCCTGATGATTACGATGCTATTGTACTTCTATGTGAAGATTCACAAAAAAGAGTCTACCATATTATACTACCTCCTAGCTTCGTCATAAAATATAGATATGAATTCAGTCGAGATAGTAACAATCAAATTAAATTGAATGTATTAAAAGAAAATGACAAATTTTTAATAATGATACCAGGGCATGGCAATATTGATGTTTCAAATTACTTGAACAATTACGAAAATGTTTAAATCGTTAGAAATATACGTTGCACCAGCAAAAACCCGAATACCAACTCAATATTGATTCCAACCCAATGTTGAATTTTCGTTTCTTGCCGGTGAACCGACTCCAAATCGGTTCTATGCAACGTATCATTCTAACGATGGTCTACACTAAATGATTTATGTACAAATCAAAAAATTAATTTAATTATAAGATTTATTGTACACTACTATAATTAGCCGCCAAACTCCCAAGATTTTCCAAGTCTAACAGTTAACACAATGCCCCCATATTCCGATCCAATCCACAAACCAAACTTCCCAAATCGGAAATATTTTATATGAAGGGGCTAACGCCCTCATTTCGTCAAAACATGCCGGTAATGCGCCAATATAGCAAATCGGATGGAAACCGCCAATATTTTTTATAACGATTCAAGGGGGTATGTCGGTTTTGCTTTTGGGGGGGTATCTATACTTGGGGCGCTATAATCGGTTTCCATCACCGCAAAAATCATCCCTCCTCACAGCCGTGCGCCGCAGTATTTGCAGTATTTTGCATCGGGGTCGTGCCCTTCCGCGCTGCACTGGAGGCAGGCCTGGGTGGAAATGATCTCATCGCGATTGCGCGACATCTCCGCGGTAATGATACCGGTAGGCACGGCAATGATGCTATAGCCCAGGATCATGATCACCGCGGCGATGGCCTGGCCCAGGCTGGTTTGGGGAGAAATATCGCCGTAGCCCACCGTGGTAAGGGTGACGATTGCCCAGTAAATGCTGCGGGGTATGCTGGTAAAGCCGTGCGCCTCGCCCTCCACAACATACATCACCGAGCCGAAAATGATCACCAGGGTTAGCACGGTAAAGAGAAAAACGATAATCTTATGCAGGCTGGCCCGCAAGGAGCGCATTAAATAACGCGCCTCGGAAACATACTGAACCAGCTTCAGCACCCGGAAAATACGCAGCACCCGCAGTATCCGGATCACCAGGAAATACTGGCTCCCCGGAAAGAGCAGGCTTAAATAAGTGGGCATCACCGCTAACAAATCGATGACGCCAAAAAAGCTGCGTGCATAGTTGAGCGGCCGCCCCACGGCGAATAAACGGAGAATATACTCGATGGAAAAAAGGATGGTAAAAAACCACTCCAGCAGGTAAAGCTGGTGGCCGTACTGGTTATTGATGGGACGAACGCTGTCCAACATAACCACCAGCACGCTGGCTAAAATACTGATGATCAGCAGCACATCAAAAACTCGGCCGGCCGACGTATCGGCTTCAAATATAATTTCATGCAACCTGAACCGGAGAGACTTTCGCCTCATAAGCGCCTCCCCTTTTTCGTTGAACTGTTTCGGCTTCGCTTTCATCACCTGGTAAACATCCCGCTAAATTCGCTTGCCATGACATAAGAACCGTTGTTGCCATGCTCTTTCATTAAGGGGCCAACATAATCATAAATTTTTTAAAAATATTGCACATTTTTAAAATTTCCGCCCGGGTCAATGAACGGTTCTTCTCCGTAGATGCTTAAAGAAGATAAGCCAACTTTATCCCGGTACACTTTTTCCTTGATTTTCTCCAAACACTCAAATAAATTAGTGAACATAAATTCACTCTTACTAAACAGGGAGTGTGAAATGAGCAATAAAAAAATTGTTGTAGATGTCCTGCTGCCCAACGGGCGATCCAAACAGTTCCGTATAGAAATCGGGAAACAGTGGCGGCAAACGCTGACCGAGCAGATTCGCTCGCTCTATCCCCGGGCTTCTGAGATTGAAATTGTAGAGGATTTACATTTACAGCGTCTTAAACCCAACCATAGTGTGGAAAGTAATGTGATGTTTGAAGTGCGCAAGAATTACTATGTACTGGGGCATATTCGGGCGAATGTGGAAAGCTCGTAAACAAATCAATCCTTCTTGGGAATCACCGATGATGAGCAGAGAGCTTATCGAAAGGACGCCTTATGCGCGGAGCATTATTGTTTAGCCTGGCAGTGTGGACGCTTGTGGCCCGGAAGCTCCTGGGTAAGAAAAAGGGCGCTCCGGCCGATCCGGCCAAAAAAGATCAGGCCGCTCACCGGGACAGCGGCAAACGGCCTGATCGGCTGTGAGGGTTTTTTATTAACGGCGGCTGCGCTTTGATCCGGTTTTATTTTTCCGTGAAGATTTTTGCACGTTGACTTTGGAGCGTTTCCCAGCTTTACGGTTCGGGGCAAAGGAACGTTTCGCATCGTGGGGACGCTGAACCAGCGATACTCCGCTGCGGCGCTGGTCGGTTTTGCCGGAACTACGAACCCGGGTGCGGCTCTTTTTGATTTGCTTTTCATTAGAGCGCTCCCCTGCCCGGCTTGCCGGACGCTGCACCGTCTTTTTGCGCCTTTGCGGAACAGATTTCCTGCGCACATTTTCCGGTCTCGGCGAGGTAAACCGGCCGGCCTTCTCAAGGTCTGCCGAACGACGCCGGGCAACCTGGCGGGTAAAAGTCGTGCGGGACTTTACCTTCCGGGAAACCGTTTTTCGGCTTTGCGGTTCCGCCCGGGCAACGGTAGTGCGTTTCTTTTGTGGGGAATGATCGCGGGCCTTCCGGTCATATACTACCCGATCTGCCGCCCGGCGGGCGGAACGCTTTTGCCCCTTCGCCGGGCCGGCAAGCTTCTCGCGGCGACCAGATTCACCGGTTGACCGTTTCACGGAATTACGTTTTACCGGGGTTACTCCCGGGCGATAATGACCGGCCTGAACTGCGCTGCCCCGGGCCGGGCTGTCCTGACGGCGGCGCTGCCAATCCCGGGCCGGGCGGTGCTTGGCTCTTTCCGCCTGCTCATAGACGCGCACCGGGTAATTGTAACGCAGGTTCAGTTGCGTATCGTAGCGATAGCCATGGTGGGCGTAATTGCCGTAATATCCGCGGGGGGCCGGGTAGTAAACCGCACGAGCGTGATGATGCCGCCAGCGCGGATAATAACGCACCAAAACCTGCCGGCGCGGCAGCCAGACCACCGGCGGGTAATACCAGACCGGATCGCCAAAAATAATCCGCACCGCGATATAGTCAATCGGGTCGTAGAAAATCGGTTCGGGGTAAATCACAACCGGCTCCCGGTAAATATAATAGCCTTCGTAATCGAAATACAGGTTGTCATCCATATTGCTATATGAAAACCCGATGTAAAGATTTTGCGCCTCCAGAGAAGCGCTGCCAATCAGGGCGGCAAAGAACACCGGAAAAATAATCGCCTGAAACCAATGTTTGTGTATCATGATAAGCCCTTTCTGTTTAGACGCTACCCGATTTGTTTCAATCGCGGTACCACAAAACAGAATCCCGGGTAGAAAACAGGCTAATTCCCAGCGTTAACACAACTTAAGTCGATTTTCGTGGATCGACATATTTCGACAATCTACACCCAACCGCAAACTTTGTTTACACTCCGACTGTTATCTGAGTTTACAGTTAGCCGGGAACAATCCCCAAAGCCGGAGTTTAGAAATTCAGGACAACCTTAATTCTCCCTGCAACAAATTCGAGGGTGCGGCATCAAAACGCTGAGTTAGATTAAAAAATTCTAATTTTGTTACTGAATCCTATAGCGCGTATCTTGTCGGTCGATTTATTCAGAAGACTTTGTGAAAGGAACAAACGTACCCATGATCCCGAAAAACAAGATTTTGGAAAATATTTCAGGCAATCGTTTCACCAGGATTCTCTACCCGCTGCGCTGGCTTTTATTGATTATACCCTTGTTTCTCATTCAACCCGGATGCGACGGTCCTTTCCCTTCCGAATCCAAAGTGGGCGTTCCGGAGGACCACAATGAGGACGAAGGCGGCGCTCTGCACCGGGATGAAAAAGACGATCCTTTTGGCGAAGGCAATTGCAGCGACAGCGATTGTCATCAGCCTGATCTGCGCGGGGGCATGGTGGAATACCAGGGAAGGATTACCATCACTCCCTCATGCTATCAATGTCACGGAAATAACTGGGATGATGACGATGATGATGATTAAAAGAAAGGAAGATATGCGTTTCATTATTGGAGTATTGTTATTCCTGAGCTTGTTTTTACAAGCCAATCCCCTGGAAACAGGGAAAGCAGCGCCGGATTTTTCTTTAACGGATCAAACCGGCAAAACAATCACCCTTTCCCAGCTAAAAGGGAAAGTGGTGTTAATCGATTTCTGGGCCAGTTGGTGCGGTCCCTGTCGCAAGGAGATGCCTTTTTTGGTAGAACTGGATCAGACCTACCGGGAGCAGGGACTGGTTATTTTGGGCGTCAGTATCGATGACAAGGAAAGCAACATCGAGAAGTTTCTTTCCAAACTGGACCCCAGGCCGGCCTTCCCGATTTTGCACGATAAGGAGAAAAAGTTGCCCCCGATCTACCAGGTAGAGGCAATGCCCTCCACTTATTTAATCGATAAAGCGGGGCGGTTGCGTTTCCGGCACAAGGGTTTTAAAGATGAGTACAAGCCCAAATTCAAGGAAGAGATCGAGCTATTGCTTTCGGAGGATGTTCAATGAAATTGCTGTTGATGTTATTTATGTTCGCCATATTCGCCGGGTTCTTCAATAGCTGCACGGCCGTGCAACCCTGGCAGCGGGAATCCCTTTCCGACCCGATCATGATCTTTGATGCAAACCCAATCGACCAGGGGATTGAAGAGCATTACCTGGATTACCGGGAAGGATCGGTTGGCGGCACCGGCGCCCAAAGCGGGGGGTGCGGCTGTGGGTAAACGATTAATTTTCTCCCTGGCCATTGTTCTCTGCCTGCTGGCCATTGTGGCGGCAAAAGAACTGCCCGAGGATGAACTGCAATTCAACCTGAGCAGCTACCTGGATAATTTCCGGGTCACGGTATTTTATCCCAACCTCTCGCTGACCAAACGCATCTCGGAGAACACCAGCCTGACCGGGCGCTACCTGGTGGATGTCATCACCGCGGCTTCCATGAAGAGCAAATTTCAGTTAGACGGGATCACCTCGGCCACGCAAAGCAACCATGGCGGAGGGGACAATACACCGGATGAACTCCGCCATGAATTGGGGGTGGGGATAACCCGGGTAATGGGCGAGCAGTCCCTCTCGCTGAACGGCATTTACAGCACCGAGCATGATTACACCTCCACCACCTTCGCCGGTACATTTTCCCGGGATTTGGCTCAAAAGAACACCACGGTGCAATTCAGTTTTGTGCGCAGTTGGGATAAGGTGTTCCCCCAGGTGCGCACCTGGAAACGCGATAAAGATGTCTGGATCGTCAACGGGATGGTCACCCAGGTGCTCAGCACCCGCTGGATTGCCCAGGCAATTTTCTCCTACAACCAGTCCAGCGGGCACCTCTCGGACACTTACCAGGTCGTCACGGTTTTTGACGGCAATACGGCCTACTTAACCGAGCCGATCAGCCCGTCGCTGCGGGTGCGCCGGGCGGTGGGGCTGCGCTCTATCTATCGCTTAAACCGCCGTTCCGCCCTGGAGATCGGCTATCGCTATTACTGGGATAGTTGGGAGGTGCGTTCTCATACCATCTCGGCCACCCTTAAACGGCATCTCTTCGAGGGCGTCACAGTGGAACTCGGATCACGAAATTACTTCCAGAGCCGGGCCTTCTTTTTCAAGCCTCTGTACACCTCCTTTGAGACGTACATGACGGTCGATAACAAGCTGGATTCCGGATACTCCAACGAGCTCCAGTTTAAGCTAATTGCCGACGGCAGTCGCCTGAAGATGTTTCCCATGGAACGGCTGCAATACTCGTTTTCGCTGAACTTTTACCGGCGCCATACCGACACCCGCGACTGGCATTCCCGACTCAAAACTCTTTACGCCTATTATATCAATTTCGGGCTCCGTTACCGTCTCTAACGGCGCCGATCTGTTCAGATAACGCTTCACCGTTTCTCCCCGGCAAACACCGGAGAAACGGTGCACCGTACATGAAGGGGAAAATAGTGCACACTTCACTTCTCCCGAAACATTTTACAAACAATCAGGTGCAGGCAATCAGTAAACCGGGGGATTTCAATGAATATCCTGGTTGTTGAAGATGAAAAACGGGTCGCCGAGTTTTTACAGAAGGGCCTCAGCGAGAGCGGTTACCGGGTAGATGTGGCGTTTGATGGCGAAGCGGGCCTGGAACAGGCCGGCCAGGTCGGCTACGATCTCTTCATCCTGGACTGGCTGCTGCCCGGAAAAAACGGCCTGGAGTTGTGCCGGGAACTGCGCAGCAGCTTTCCCGCAACCCCAATTTTAATGCTTACCGCCAAAGACACCCTGCAGGATAAAATCCTGGGCCTGGACACCGGGGCCGATGACTACCTCACCAAACCGTTTTCCTTTGAAGAGCTAAAAGCCCGGGTGCGTGCATTGGCGCGGCGCAAAAAGAGGATCGAGCCCCGGAATTTAAGCGCCGGCGACCTGGAAGTAAACCCGGCCGACCGGAGCGTGACCCGGGGCGGAGTTTCCATCACCTTATCGAATAAAGAATACGAATTGCTTACCTACCTGCTTCGCAACAAGAACAAGGTGCTCAGCCGCGAACTGACGGCCCGGGAAGTCTGGGGAATTACCTTTGACACCGGCACAAACTATATCGATGTGTACATCAATTACCTCCGGAAGAAACTCAAGGTAGGCTCGGAAAAACCGCTTATTTTTACCATACGCGGACGCGGATATATTTTAAAGGATGAAGATGACCACCCTGACCATTAAAGGAAAATTGCTGTTCTGGAACGGCCTGATTCTCATCCTTACCCTGGTTGCCCTGGAATCGGTGATGTATTTTTCCACCAAAAAGATTCTTTATGAAGCGGTTTACAACAAACTCCGGCAGGAATTAAAAGAACTATCCCAGATTATCGAACCCTACCAGGGCGTTCTGACCAGCCCCGACCATACCGAGTGGAAAGAGGCCGAGCATGTCGAGTTCGGAGAACACGCGATCTATTTGCAGATATTTGCCGGCAACGGCGAGATCATAAAAGTTTCCCGGAACCTGGAAGAGTTGGATATCCGCTTTTCATTTCATATTCCGGAGCAGAAGGAGATCCTGTTCCATATAGAGAAGACGGCCAAAGGGGATTTCCTCAGCGGAAATTTTCCGGTTTACGACCGGGGCCGATTAGCGGGGGTCATTACCGCCGCCTATGCGCTAACCGATCTGCAGACCTACCTGGCCTCGATGCGCTGGCAATTTTACCTGCTCTCGCCGATATGTATTCTGCTGGCCCTGGCCGGGATCTGGGTAATTTCCAAGTTTTCCTTGCGGCCGCTCACGCACATCACTTCGACGGCTAAAGAGATTATGGAATCGGGAGATTTAACGCAGTCCCTTCCCGCAGCCAGGGCAGACCGGGAAGTAACCGAGCTGGTCGAGACGCTTAACCAGCTTTTCAGCCGCCTGAATAAATCGATGACCCAAATAAGCAATTTTGCCGCAGACGCCTCCCACGAACTGCGCACTCCCCTGACCATTGCACGCGGCCACCTGGAAGTGGCCCTGTCCCGGCCCCGCTCCACGGGTGATTATCAGCAAACCCTGAAGGTGATCCGGGAGGAAATTCTCAAAATGACCAACATCATCAACAATTTGCTGCTGACGGCCCGGTTTGACTCGGAGAATTTCAACCTGGACATGCAGATTTTGCACCTCGATACGCTCCTGGAAGAGTATCTCCCCACCGCTAAAAGTTTATGCGAGGACAAACAAATCCGATTATGTAGCCAGATCGACCACGGTGTACAGATTGTCGGGAACCGGGAAATGATTGTGCATTTATTAAACAACCTGGTCGAAAACGCGGTGAAGTATAATCACATTGATGGCGCCGTGACAATCCGGGCAACCCAATCCGAGCGGGGCGTTCTCCTGGAAGTGGAAGACACCGGCATCGGGGTGGAGCCGGAGGAACTCCCCCGGATTTTTGACCGCTTCTACCGGGTCGACAAGACCCGCGTCAGGCAATTTGGCGGCAGCGGTTTGGGACTCTCTATCGTAAAGTGGATCGTCGAAAAACATAGCGCCCAAATTGAGGTGGAAAGCCGTCCCGGAAAAGGAAGCCTCTTCCGCATTGTTTTTCAGAAAATAGAATACGAGGAGAACACTTTCTGAGGAAGAGCAAATAGTTTGGCAACCTTTTTGTAAGCAGAGGGGCGTATGCGAGCAGCGGGCAGCAAAGTATGGGGATGGGCTTAACTGTCCAGGGTATTTCCTGCCGCGGTAAAATATATTCCGGGTGAAGAAAGCGCGCGTAATTTTCCCAACGCGCATATTATGCACGAAAGGTGTTGCCATGAGCAGTTACGAACGAGCAATCCGAATGGATGAGGTTGCCAATATGGAACAAGCGAAGGAGCGCGAGCGAATCGACGGCTTTAAAATTTTCCTGCGCATTCTCTATACCGTATCCCTGGCGGTCTATTTCTTTTTTGTCTTCGACGGCCTTTCTTTTTACCAGACCGCGGTTATGGAGCGTCCCCACCACCAGGCCTACCGGGCCTTGCGGCCCGCCGGAATCGTCGGCCACGGCTTTGGCATTGTGGGCACCCTGATGATGCTCTTTATGCTGCTCTACAGCGTGCGGAAACGCACCCGGCTTTTTGGCGAATGGGGCTCGCTGAACCGCTGGCTGGATATTCATATCTATTTCGGAATTATGGGGCCGCTGTTCATCATTCTCCATACCTCCTTTAAAGTAAACGGCTTAATCGCCATCAGCTTCTGGTCTATGATTGCCGTGGCAACCAGCGGCATCCTGGGGCGTTATCTCTATCTGCAAATCCCCCGCAACCGCCAGGGGGAAGAACTCAGTTTCCAGCAAATCCGGGAAATGGAAAAAGAATTCTCACAGGAATTGCAGGAAGAATTTGATATCGACGAGAAAACCATTAAACGGGTGGAAGAACAGTACCTGGTTGACCAGGAGCGGCGCCAGGGAATTTTTAAGCTGATTATGGAAATGATTGCCAAAGATTTTCTGCCCTTCTATTACAAACACAAGCTGAAGCGCCTGATCGAACAGGAATTGGGCCTGAGCAACGGCCCGCTGCTCCGGGCGGTCACCCTGTTCCGGCGCAAGGCCCGTTTTCACCGCCGGGTGCTGCTACTGGATCAGATCCAGCGCCTGTTTCACTACTGGCATGTTTTTCACAAGCCCTTTGCAATTATCATGTATGTAATTATGCTGGTTCATGTAGGCATTGCCGTCTGGCTGGGATACACCTGGATATTCTAATGAACGGAACGACAGCAGGTAGGAAAGGATGATTTTTCAGAAGCGGGTTTTTGCCCTGGTAATAGGATTGGTAATGGGTATTAATTTTGCCTATGCACAGCTTTCCCCGGGCGACCTGGCCGAGGCGCATAAACACCTGGAAGGATTAAAGAACTGCACCCGCTGCCATGCCGCCGGAAAGCAAATCAGCGCCGCCAACTGCCTGAGCTGCCATCAAATCTTAAACGACCGCATTAAAGCCGGCCAAGGGCTCCACGCCCGGCCGGAATTCCGCAACTGTGTGGATTGTCATAACGAACATCACGGGCGTTCCTTTAAACTGGTTTTCTGGAAAAACGGGCAAGAACAGTTTGATCATCAAAAGGCCGGTTATCCGCTGGAAGGCGCCCACGCCCAATTAAAGTGCCGGGATTGCCATCAAGCCGATCACATTGAAGAGAAGTCCCTCTTTCTGGAAAAACAAAAGCGGCCGGATCGCACTTTTTTAGGTCTCCAACAGGCCTGTTTAAGCTGCCACCATGATGAGCATCGCAATCAGTTAGGCCGCGATTGCCAAAAGTGCCACAACCTGGCGGCCTGGAAACCGGCGCCCGATTTTGATCACAACCAGGCCCAATTTCGCTTAACCGGCAAGCATACCGATGTCGATTGCCAAAAATGTCATTCACTGCAAACCCTGCCGGTCGTGGCCGGCGACCCGGACTATCTGAAATTTACCGGCCTCTCCTTTTCCAACTGCAACAGTTGTCATAAAGATACCCACCAGGGCCAATTCGGAAAAGACTGCCGGCGCTGCCACAATACGGCCGGCTGGCAGAAGGTCGCTTACGCCAATTTCGACCATGATAAAACCCGCTTCCCGCTGAAGGGTCTGCACCAGGGAGTAAAATGCGAATCTTGCCATAAACCCGGCAAACCGTTTAAAGGGCTGGCCTCCCGGCGTTGCCTGGACTGTCACCAGGATTTTCACCGCGGGCAGTTTGTTTCCCGACGGAGCAAGGGAGATTGCCGGGAGTGCCACACCGAGAACGGCTTTACCCCCTCCGGCTTCACCCTGGCAGAACATCAGAAAACGGATTTCCCTCTTAAAGGAGCGCATTTGGCGATTCCCTGCATCGCCTGCCATTCCGGCGGAGAAGCGGGACCCGGCCGGCGCCGCTCCACCCTGGTAGTCAATAAATTCACTTTTGAAAATACCCGTTGTACAACCTGCCATACCGATGTGCACCGGGGACAGTCGGACAAGGTCGCCAAAGCGGCCGGGTGCCTTTTCTGCCACAACGCCGACAGTTGGGAGCGGGTCGAATTCGACCACAACCTCACCGGTTTTGCCCTGGAGGGGAAACACGCCCGCACCCGTTGCCGGGATTGCCACAAACCCGGCAAAAATTTCCAGGACGAACCGATTGTATTATTTCGCAACGGCAAAAACAAGTGCATCGATTGCCACCGCGACCAGCACAACGGACAATTCCAATCCAATGTCATCCGGGCCGGAAAAACCATCAAGATCACCGATTGCAGTCACTGCCATCTGGCCGGTGAATGGAACGCAAAGAAGTTTGATCATAACAAAGACGCCCGTTTTGCCCTGGACGGCGCCCACGAAAAGGTTGCCTGCAAGGAGTGTCATCCCCGGGAAAGGGCCAACGGAAAGACCTTTGTACGTTATAAGCCGATTGATCCCATCTGTAACAGTTGCCACGGCGGCAACGCAGCAGGAGATAAATTATGATTGCAAGGTGTATTAGCATAGCCGTGTTGACGGCCAGTATGTGGATATGGGGACAGGAGGCCCCGGCCAATCCGCATGGGGAGATCAAATGGACCTGCAACAGTTGCCATACCACAAGCTCCTGGCAGGAGATGAAAAGCCCCCTGGAGTTTGATCACCAGGAAACCGGCTTCCCCCTGGTGGGCGAGCACAAGTTTGCCAAGTGCGCCGGTTGCCACCAGGATTTGAAATTCTCGCAACTGGGCGTTGCCTGCGCCGATTGCCACACCGATATTCATCGCAGCCAGTTCGGGCAGGACTGCCAGAGCTGCCATACCCCGGATAGCTGGGAGAACAATGGCGAGATGATCGAGTTGCACGCCTCGCGCGGTTTTCCCCTGGTCGGAACTCACGCCATTGCCGATTGCCAGGCCTGCCACCTGAACGAGCAAAACAATGAATTTTCCGGCACGCCAATCGATTGCAACGGCTGCCATCTCTCCGATTTTGCTTTAACCGTTAATCCCAGCCACGCCCGGGCAAATTTCCAATTGGATTGCGAATCGTGCCATCAGCCCCTGGCGTTTAAGTGGTCCAGCACCACTTTTGAACACGCCAAAACTTTCCAAATACGGGGCGCGCATAAATCGGCAGATTGCAATAGCTGCCATGCCGAAACTTTTATCGGGACTTCCGCAGAGTGTATCAGTTGCCACCGGGACGAATATAATACCAGCAGCAATCCCAATCACGTGGTCGCGGGATTCCCGGGAGAGTGCAACATTTGTCACAATGAGTTTAACTGGCAGGATGCCACGTTTGACCATCTCCGGGAAAGCGGATTTGAATTGCGCGAAGCCCACGCACAATTGGATTGCATGACCTGTCACGAGAACAATCAGTTCAGCTTGCCCCGGGATTGCATTGGCTGCCACCAGGATGATTTTAACGCTGCCCGCGACCCCAATCACCAACAGAGCAACTTCCCCGTCGATTGCATGATTTGCCATAACCAACGCGCCTGGACGCCGGCCGACTTTGATCACAACCAAACCGGTTTCCCTTTGACCGGCCAACACGCCGTCCTGGTGTGCAGCTCCTGTCATGAAAACAACAATTATACAACCCTGCCCACGGATTGCTACTCCTGCCACGATACCGATTTTCAGAATGTAACCCAGCCCAACCATGTGCAGAATAATTTCAGCCGGGACTGCCTCCAGTGCCACAACACCAACGGCTGGCAGCCGGCCGTCTTCGACCACAGCCAGACCAACTTCCCGCTCACCGGGGCGCACGTTCCCTTAAACTGTATCGAGTGCCACAGCAACGGCTACACCAATACACCCACGGATTGTTTCTCCTGCCACGAAAGCGATTTCAACGGCGTGCAGGACCCCAACCACGTGCAGAACAACTTCAGCCATGATTGTATGCAGTGCCACACCACTACCGATTGGGAAAATGTCTCTTTTGACCACAGCCAGACCAACTTCCCGCTCACCGGGGCGCACGTTCCCTTAAACTGTATCGAGTGCCACAGCAACGGCTACACCAATAC
>JAJRYW010000094.1 GCA_024275555.1 Calditrichota bacterium
CATTGTTGCCGCGCACGATCACATCCAGCGAATCGGCGCAGAAGGTTTCATCCTCGATCTCCCCGGCGGTTTCCCAGTCAATGGTATAGGCGAACTTGGCCCCAAAATCGTCGATGTCAAAATGGTCGGCGCCCTGACCGATCTCCTCGTCAACCGTAAAGCCGATCTTGATCTCGCCGTGGGGAATCTCCGGATGAGCCAGCAAGTATTCCACCGCGGTCATAATCTCCGCCACACCGGCTTTGTTATCCGCGCCCAGCAGGGTCGTTCCATCGGTGGTGATGATGTCGTGCCCGATACAGGCGGCCAGAGCCGGATTGTCCTCCGGGCGGATCACCTGGTCGGGATCAGCCGGCAAGACAATCTCCCCGCCCTGGTAATTCTCATGAATCACCGGCTTGACATTCGCGCCCGTCACATCCGGCGCGGTATCCACATGGGCGATAAATCCCACCGGCGGAACAACCACGGGATGACCGGCGGGCAGATTGGAAGGCAGGCTGGCAAACACATAACCTTCTTTGCTCATCCGGGCGTCTTCCAGGCCCATTTCCTTCAGTTGCTGCACCAACAAGCGCGACAACTCCAACTGTTTGGCCGTGCTGGGCGTGGTGGTTGATTCGGGATCCGACTGGGTATCCATCTTTACATAGGTTAAAAAACGTTCCAACAGATGATTGCGGGGAATATCCATAATAATCTCCTTGTTTATCCCAGAAAAATCTGGTTTTGGGTTCAACGGCGCCGTAAAATAATACTCAAACCGAGCCGGTTCCAACCTCTTTTACAGGTGGGCAACAATGGCAGAAAAAAACAATCAGGCGACGAATAAAAAAACGGGGCAGTCAACCCGGCAGAACCAGCGGCAGGTCTGCCCGGTGTGCGGCGAGCCGCTACGGCAGGAAAAATGCAAGGTAGTCTGCCGGAGCGAGACTTGCGTTTATCGGATCATTTATAACTGTTCGGAGTTTTAGATCCTCCGTCTTTACCGCAAACGGAATATGAGAAGCCCCACCAAACCCCGACCAACAAGCATGGCAAGTACGGAAAAGAGAAACCACATATCACCGACAGCCATTCCACCGATGATTATTTCCGGATGTTTATAAATTGCAAACATAGCCAAAATGGTAACAAACAAAGCCCAGCTATTGGTCTGGTAAAACAACTGCAACTCCCGCTCATCCGGCTTTATTTTAACAACTCTCCAGATGACCGGCAGCAATGCCAGCAAAGCAAAAGCCGCAAATCCTTTCTCTCCAAAAATGGAAATTGCCGCCAGGGTGATCACCCCCACGGCGCCTTCATACATCAGTCTGAACAACATCACGCGTCCTCCTCTAAGTAAAAAATATCTTCTACCCGGCAATTAAGTACTGAAGCTATTTTCAGCGCTAATTTTACAGAAGGGTTGAATCTGCCGTTTTCGATAGCATTGATGGTCTGCCGGGAGACATCAACTATTTTGGCCAGCGCATCCTGACTCACCTGGTCGTTCTCAAACCGAATACGACGCAGGTTGTTTTTCATTTTTTCCATGACAATTTCCTTGAATGAATTACCCCGGTAATGTAAACAATACTTTACATTTTGTCAAGTATTATTTACGTACTCTTTTTTATTGGCTAACAGAGAATCTGCCATAACACAGCGGGTGATTGGGGAAGGAAGAAAAACAGCTATGCCCCGGTCGGATTTATCCAGGGAACCGTTCTTGGATTATTGAGACGTGAATTAGTTTCCGAAAAAATGAAATGTATTTGTGTCGTTGCCTTCATGTAATAGTAATGCCCCCCTTAATCCCTCCCGGCTGGCCGGGAGGGGAATCGGCCTCCCTCCCCGATTTCGGGGGGGCAGGGTGGGGAAATTTATAGAGGCGTAAATTAATCCGCGAATATAGTCTGGTCCGGTAGCCGCTCCGGAGGAGTCCCTTTGGGGTAAGCTTATGATCTTCGAAAAATTAACCGGGCCACGTTGAAAAGCATGTAAGCCGGTAGCCGCATTCCGCTCTGCCGGAATTGCGAAACACCGCCGCAGCAACAAAGACAACATCGAGAGTATTTATGCGCAGTCTAAAATGTGCGGGGACTCATTATCCAGCACAAGCCCTACTAGCTGAATTAACTCAACTTGTATGGGCAAGTCGGGGTAATCCTAGATCACTTACGCCTTATCAATTTTGTCATTTCTGTATTCTAAACCAAAGAGAACCTATGCTTTTTCCGAGACTGCACTCGGAAGAAGTGGCTCCGTCGGAGCAGTTGCATAGGGACTATCTCCAACCCCACCCATACCCTCCCCTTGCTAAGGGGAGGGCTGGGGAGGGGTTGCAAGGTCCGCATTCCATATCGACAAAAAATTGTCGATTTAGGCGCCCTAAGCG
>JAJRYW010000004.1 GCA_024275555.1 Calditrichota bacterium
ATCCCGGTTAGCCCGGAGAGCGTAAAAGGCCGTTGCGCGCCGGGGACGGCCCCGGAGGCCAGCACTCTCCCCGGCGCCAGATCGTCCAGGGAATGCCGCTCCATTTCATACATCATCCCCGCGTAAAAAGTGGAGAATATCCGCCGCAGCAGGGTCAGTCGCACGGCCAGGTAGTTTTTGCTGAACTCCTCTTTCCCGCTCTCGGGGGTGTTGTTGCCAACCCCGTAAAACGTATCCGGAAATCTGAAGTAGGTAACCCCCCCAAAAGCGCGATAAAGAGGCCAATACACTTCTCCCTGAATGCCGGCAATAACCTGGTTTTTTTGTGTATAGACCAGGGGAACGGCCAATTGCGAGGGATAGTCGGCCTGCTTGTTCCGGAAATAATAAAGCCCGTAGAATCCCCCGGCCAGCCCGGTTTGATCCGTGTAATACAACACCGGAAACCCGGCCAGGCCCCGGGTGGGTTTTTTCGGCTCTTTTTGATCTGCCAGCGCAGGCGTAAAAATCGACAGGAGCAGCCCCAGCAGGACAAGTGCGAAGGGAAGACCGGCAAGCCGCGTTCTCCTCTTCAAAGGTGAATCGTGTTTCATGGTAGGTCGGACTCCGTTTGGATATACATGGCAATGTTCATCATCGCTGTTTATCTTAAATGCAGCTAAATCGACTACGATAGCGTCTTGAAAATGTTTGCCCAGACAAAAAAAATACCTCCGGAAATTTTCGGAAAAGCCCCCACGCCTTAAAAACGGCCTCAAAATTACTTCTCCAAGTCTTCCTGCACAACCTCAAAGATAGGTTGTGCCTGCCCGATGGCCTCACAAAAATACGGGACGTTTGGAATCCGGGCGGCGCCGGTTATATCTTTGCGGGTTAATTGATGACGAGGTGAAAGATGAGTAAAATATTTTTAATGTTGGGCGCCGTAAATGCATTCCTGGCTGTGGCGCTGGGAGCGTTTGGAGCGCACGGCCTGAAAAGCCGGCTGAGCCCGGATTTGTTGGAGGTCTACCAGACCGGGGTGAGCTACCATATGTACCACGCGCTGGGATTGCTGGCCGTGGGGCTGCTGGCCCACTGGTTGTCGGAGACAGTGTTACTTAATTGGGCCGGATGGATGATGGTCGCCGGTATCCTGCTCTTTTCCGGCAGCCTGTATGTGCTGAGCATAACCGGTATCCGTTGGCTGGGGGCAATCACCCCGCTGGGGGGAATCGCCTTCCTGGCGGGATGGGCGCTGCTGGCTGCCGCCGCCTGGAAAGCAGCATAGGGGAACAAGCATGATTTTTGCCAATATTGTGATTTTTGCCAAGCACTTTATCCTACCGGGGCTGTTCCTGGTCTGGCTGGCCAAGCGCAATCATGCCAGCGTGTTTGATTGGTTTTTTATGGTCTTTCTGACCGGCGCATATCTTGTTTTTATCTACCTTACCGGCGAGTGGGTCTGGTACAGCTACCATTTGCGCACGGCAACGATGATCGCTTTTGTGCTGATCAGCCTGGTATCGATACGCCGGCTGAAAGGCAAACCGTTTTGGAAAAAGCACAACCCCCGGGAGAATTTCGGAATCATATTTTCCCTTTTTTTAGGGGTGATTTTTGTCGGTTTGAGTTATTGGGCTTACTGGGGCGGAAAGACCCCCCGGCCCACGGTCGCGCTGCAATTCCCGTTAAAACACGGCCTTTTTTATGTGATCGAAGGCGGCAACTCCCCGATCATAAACAAGCATCACTTTTTCCCCCCGACGCCGGAAAAATATTCGATAGATATTGTTAAAGTCTTTCCGGCCGGAAATCGCGCTCGCGGGTTTACCCCCTCCGATTTTTCCGCCTATGCCATCTATGGCGACAGCGTTTTCAGCCCCCTGTCCGGGGTGGTGGAAGCGGTGGTCGATACAATGCCGGAGACTCCTATTGGGGAAGAGATAAACGACGAAGCGCGCATGATGGGCAATCATATTGTCATTGCAGCGGACACCTTGAAGGTCGTCCTGGCCCATTTGCGGCCCAATGCTGCGTCCGTGGCGCCGGGAGACAGTGTGCGCGTGGGAGAGTTCCTCTCCCGGGTGGGTAATAGCGGCGCCTCGCCGGAACCGCATTTACACATTCACGCGAGCCGGCCCAGCACTCATCCAACCTGGGATCGTCAGGGCATTGCCATCCTTTTTAACGGCCGCTTCCTGGTGAAAAACGATAAAATTCCCAGACCCTGATTAGCGGGGTCGCAGATTTTGTGGTGCATGCCGCTTTGCCGGTGTTTACTGCCATGATCCTTTTGTATAGAGGCGTGAATTAATCCGCGAATATAGTTTGGACCGGCAGCCGCATTCCGGAGAACCGGCGGTCTTCTCGAATTTATTCACGCCTCTATAGAGTCGATTCTCCGGAACAAAGAGAGATCTGGCTCCATATCCATACCGATTCCCCGATAGAGCGACAACGAGGCCGGCAGGCCCGGAAATTTGCGGCCTCTAAAAAAGTACTCGTAAAGAATACCGGGAAACAAATATGACCGCTTCCCAAAATTTTTTCACTACCGTGCACATTTAAATTAGACACGGATGACCACAGATTTGCACGGATTTATTATCCCCTTAATGGTTCTTTATAGATAATTTCACCCAAAATTGAGGATATTGATCAACTAAGGCAGAAAAATTATAGCCCCTTTCGGGGTCTTATTCGACTCCCGGCCGGCCGGGATTGTCGATTTACTCTGTCGAAGACACCCCGGCCGGCCGGGGACCGAAGTGTGCGAAAGCACTTAGTTTTGTTCTATCATATCCGTGTTTAATCGTGCAAATCAGTGGCGATAAAAAAAGTGCACGGTAGCAAGAAAATTTTTTGCATTATTTTGTTAAATAACCTATATTTATACCGACGATTACTATGTTTTCCGGTATTTTGCCAGGGGAATGGTGTAAGTAAGCGCAAATGTTTGTTTAAAGGCTGTTCAGCCGCTGAGACAAGAAGATGATCGACTACGATTACAATCCATTTGAATACACTTCTGAAATGCTTAATACCTTTTCACCGGTTCAGGTGCTCTCTGTTAAGCAAGTTCTACCTGTCGTTTTAAATCCGCAAACCGCTACGAAAGCCCCGGAGCTGTTCCGGGATTGCAACTCGGTTGTCGTGCGGATTTAATCTTTTGGGTCAGCGGCCGCTTTTTACTTCATTTTTTGTATTTGCCTGCTCAGACATAACGCTTCCCTGCATCATTTCCCCCTGCAATTGCCGAGGATGTACGACGCGCTTCAGCGCATTTTACGTCTTAATTGGTGAGTTATGATCTAACGTTTTACAACAGTGGGGTTGCTATGAGAGCTATTGCCGTTTGGGTGTGCCTGTTTTTAGTAAGCAGTGTGGGATATAGCCAGGATTCACTGGAGCTTGACCAGCAGGCCTATCTTAGTCGAGCTACGCAATTGATTGAAAAACATAAGTTTGCCTCGGCTCATGCAGTCTATGATTCGGCAATGAATCGCCTGGGATTTAATCCGGATATTGTTTGCGGAATGGTGGAAAATGCGCTTGAAAACCACTTTCTCCAGGAAAATATGGAAGTGTTTTACCTGGCGGATAGCATCACAAACCCTAACGATAAAGCGCTGATCAGCAAACCTCCTCGGGTTACGGTGTTCTATTATCCGGATCGGCTGCTGGTTAAACTCCTGGAGGAGTACCCCCAGTCTCCCCGGGGGCACAAATTGATCGCAGATTATTTCCGCCTCCAGCTTCAGCGGGACAACACAGCCGATCTGCTAAACTCCTCCACCAAAATGATGGTTGCCGAAAAAGTGCTGAAACATTATCTCCGGGCGGTGGAACTTGGCTATACAGACCCGGAGGTGAATCGCTGGATCGGCGAGGCCTATTACCAATCCAATCACCCCCAGAAAGCCCGGGAGTTTTTCCTGAAAAATGTTGAGCAGGGAAATGTTGACCCGGAATCTTACGTCTATCTTGCCCAGTTATATTTTGATGATAAACAGTACAGCAAGAGTGTGAATTTTGCCTCGAAGGCCCTGGAGCACTCCGACTTTTTAGATGTGCGCTTGCGCTACCAGGCTACCCAGGTGGCAGCTCTCTCCCTCTTCCACCTGGGAGATGAACAGCGTTTTGAGGATTATATTGTACGGTGCATCCGCTACTTCCCGGACCGGCAAGACGTTTATATCGATCTGCTGAATTACTACCATAGCAATGAACAGCGCCAGAAAGAACGGAAAATGATTCGGGAGATGTTGCTTAACAACCCCTACCGGGTAATGGGGTATAAATACCTGGAAAAGTATAGC
Organism: Calditrichota bacterium; assembly: GCA_024275555.1. Taxonomy (GTDB): domain Bacteria; phylum Calditrichota; class Calditrichia; order RBG-13-44-9; family J075; genus JAJRYW01. The sequence goes on from JAJRYW010000004.1 coordinate 4,302, forward strand.
TTACGCAACAACAATTTTACCTTTGCAGATTCGCTGTTCGAAGAGCTGATCATGAAATATGAAGTGGATGAAGAAGTGTTGGGCAATGTCTATCGTTTCCGCGGCAACCTGGCCTTCCACCAGGGATTAACTGAGGACGCCCGGAAGTTATGGGAGATCAGCCGGAATTACTACCGCTACCTCTTCCCGGATGACGATCTCCGAATCCGCGAGGTTGGCGACATCAGCCGCGATTCGTCTATGAAGTAATCGCCCAGACCCGATCTCCGGCGCGATCCGTAATCTTCCGCGGCCACTCTTTGTTTGGCCTTTCTCCGGCCGTATATTGCCAGGCGATTTTTCACAACTTTTTATCCATTTTCAAAGGAGATCAGATGAAATTAGCACCCGGGCAAGTTGCCGATAGATTGTCCCAGGTGACCGGGTGGGAGTTGTCCCAGGGCGCCATTACCGCTGTATTTCAATTTAAAGATTTTGCTGAAGCGATGCAGTTTGTCAATCGCGCGGCCGATGTAGCGGAGGCGTTGGATCATCATCCCGATATGCTGATCCGCTATAACTCCGTTCAGCTTACCGTGTTTACCCACTCCGAGGGCGGCCTTACTGAGAAGGATTTTGAGCTGGCCGCCAGGGTGAATCAATTGCGTTAAATTGAAGATGCAGTGATATTACGTATGGATTTGTGCATCGACTGTGTCGATGCGACATTTAAATGGCAATCAGAAGCTCGCGGAGCACTTTTGCAGCAAAAGCCGTGGAGTTTCCGGTCGGATCGATTTTGGGCGAGAGTTCCACCACATCACACCCGACAATGTTCAGCCCGGCAATCCCTTTTAAAAAAGCGATGAATTCCGGGAAAAAAATGCCCCCGGCTTCCGGGGTGCCGGTGCCCGGGAACTGGGCCGGATCAAAGATGTCCAGGTCTAAGGTGAGATAGACGGGGAAGCCTTGCAGTTGAGCGGCGTTCTCCAAAAATGCTTTCGTGTCGAATGGGAAAAGGCGGGTGTGCTGCCGGGCAAATTGCCACTCCTCCCGGCTGCCGCTGCGAATCCCGACCTGGTGAAGACAATCTCCCTTTTGGAGCATCTCCAGGCAGCGGCGCATCACGGTGCCGTGGGAGAGGCGGTCGCCAAACAATTCATCGATTAAATCCAGGTGGGCGTCCAATTGCAGCAGGTGCAAACCCTGGTATTTTTCCAGCGCCGCTTCAATAACCGGCAGGGTGATGAGATGTTCGCCCCCGATAAAGCAGGGCCGTTTCCGGTCGGCAAATAACTCCCGGGCTGCCTCCCGGATCATCTCCAGCACCCCGGTTTTGTTGCCGATGGGCAAGTCCAGATCGCCGGCGTCGTGGATGGCTTTTTCGGTGATTTCCCGGTCAAAGTAGGGGCTGTAATCTTCCTGCGAATAGAGCGTCTCGGCGCGAACGGCCTGGGGAGCAAAGCGGGAGCCGGGCCGGTAGCTGGAGGTGCCGTCATATCCGGCGCCAATCAGCACCAGGTCGGCATCGCTGTAGCTGCTCCGGCAGCCCTCATAGGGAACACGCGGTATGAGCGACTCATTGAGCATCAATTAATTCCTTTACAAAATTGGGCAAGGCAAATGCGCCCCGGTGCAAACCGTCATTATAATAACGGAGCGGATGGGCAAACTGCCGGTAGTACGCTTCCCGGAAATCCCGCATGGGATGGTATTGCTTGCTGGCGAATCCGAACAGCCAGTGCCCGGACGGGTAAGTCGGGATATGGGCCTGGTAAAAATAGAGCCGGGGAAAGACCCGTCGCAATTTGGCCGAGATTTTGGCCACTTCTTCGGCCTGCCAGGCTGGCGATTCGCTTTGATTGACCAGGATGCCGTCATCGGAAAGCACCTTGAAACAATCCTGGTAAAATGCATGGGTAAACAATCCTTCCCCGACGCTGATGGGATCGGTGGAATCGATAATCACTATATCGTAGCGCTCCGTTGTTCCTTTGACAAACTTGACTCCGTCCTCAAAGCGGCACTCGACCCGGTCAGACAACACTGCCCCGGCAACGGAAGGCAGGTATTCCAGGCTGGCCCGGGTCACCAACTCATCAATATCCACCAGGGTTACTTTTTCTACCGATTGATGTTTTAAACACTCCCGCACCGTCCCGCCGTCTCCCCCGCCAATAATAAGCACCCGGCGGGGGTCGGGATGCACAAAGAGCGGGGTATGGGCAATCATTTCGTGATAAACAAATTCGTCTCTCTCGGTCAACATCACCAACCCGTCGATTAATAAAACCCGGCCCAGTCCTTTGGATTGCACCACTTCCACTCTCTGGTAGGAACTCTGCCGGGAAAACAGCACTTTTTCAATTTCGAATGAAAAACTCCCTTTAATCTCCGGATAATATTCTTCGCATTGTACGGCCATCTTTTCCCTCTTCTTTTGCAATTTCGCGCCAATTTTAACCATTTTTTTAAGCGGTTCAAACGGAAAAGAAAATGTGCGGAGATCGCTCAGGATGTCGTTGCCCGTTAAAAAAAGTTCTGGTTGGTTTGTTTCCATTATGGCTTAGGAATTGGCCGGGGCGGGGGGTAAATTTTTACCCTGACTGAGGCGATCTGCCAACTTATCGGAAAACCGAACCCATCCAAATTAATCCCCGGGGAGGAAGCCCGGCTGATTGTGCAGGATCTGTATGGGGTGGATCATGCTTTAAAGGTGGTCGAAGCTTCCCTGCTGGATTATGATGAGGCCTGCGGCCAATAAAAACCGGCGGGGCTGGCTTTAAACCCCGCCGCCAGTTTACTGCTATGAATGGTTTTGCGACTGTTGCTGTTTTTTGGCAATGGCATAATAGCTCAAAAACCCGATTCCGGAAAACAGGAACATCATACCTACCAGCGCTTCGTCGCTCATGTGCTCCGGAAAAAGCAGCCTTAATAAAAAGGCCAGGCCCAACCCAATCAGCACCAAACCCCATTTAACGGAAGATAGCGGGTTCTCGCCGGCGTGATTTTGATACAGGTACTTAAGATTTTCATCAATTCTCCCTTTTTCAATCAGCATTTTGCGCACCCGGTTATCGGATAAAATTTTGATGATTGCTGCGAACGTAATAAAAAATACTATCGGGATCAATGCTTCGAAACTGTCCATTTGTTATTCCCCTTGTTCGGTTAAATTTGGTTTCCGGTCAACTTCTATAGAAACAGACAAATCAAAAACGGCCTGGTTGCAGCAACCGGAATAAAATTGCTATTGAGCCTTTCCCGGTCCGCTCCATCCACCCGGGAACCCGGCCAAAAAAAAACAGCGGTGCAACTTTTCGGCGGCACACCGGTCTGTTGGTAGTGTAGATAATTGCAGGGATTATGGATTCGGATCGGGTACTCATAGAAAAGATCATCCGGGGCGACACGGCCGCGTTTCGCGACCTGATCGAGCAATTTGAGAAGCTGGTTTGCCAAATTGTCTTTCGGATGATCAGCAACGAAGCGGACCGGGAAGAGGTATGCCAGGAGGTCTTCCTCAAAGTATATCGCAATTTGTCGAAATTTGAGTACCAGAGTAAACTCTCCACCTGGATCGCCCGGATTGCTTATCATACCGCCATCAATTATCTTAAGAGGAAGCGGGTGTTGTTGTATGATGATCTTCCGGAGCGCCAAACCGGCCGGGCAGACCGGGAGGATGCCGAGTATACCGGTATTACCTCGGTCGCCGTGGAGCAGGAGCCGGGCGAGCAGCGTTTGATGCGGCAGGAACTGGAAGAACTGCTCCACAAGGAAATCGAAGCCCTGCCGGTGCTTTATCGAACCGCGATTACGCTCTATCATTTGCAGGAGATGAGCCTGAAGGAAATTGCCGAAATTACCGACTTGCCGCTGGGCACCATCAAAAGTTATCTTTACCGGGCCCGCAAGCATCTTAAGCAGCAGCTTCTGGCAAAATATCCACTGGAGGAGTTATGGTAGAAAACCAGGCCGCACAGCCGCATTTAAGCGATGAACAATTGCAAGCCTACCTCGATGGAGAGGCCGGGGCGGAACAGCCGCGTCTCGAAGCGCATTTGCGCAACTGCGCACGCTGCCGGGCAGAGTTGCGCTCTTACCGGGCCGTCTACCGGCAGTTGCACAGCGAACCGGGATGGCTGCTCTCAGCCGACTTTGCCGACCGGGTCATGGAGTCGGTCGACCGGAGCGCCTCGCCTCGCTTCGACCGGGTCGAACTGCTGCTTACGCTGGTTGTGTTTGTTTCCGGAATCGTCACGCTCTCATATGTGATGGATATGTCCGGCTATATCAGGAGGTTGGCCGCCGGCCTGGCAACGCTGCTTCCCGCCGAAACTCTGACAGCCCTGCTTCCCTCCGGCCACGCCTGGGTTCTGCCCGCCGCAGTGGG
>JAJRYW010000095.1 GCA_024275555.1 Calditrichota bacterium
AAGAAGTCAGATAAATAAAAGAGAAGAATAAAAATCAGCTTTCTTAACATTATTATAAATACACACTATATCTTATCTATTAGAGGGATATCCGTATGGAATTTCACCTTGTCAGAATACACCTTATTTGATTATTCGTCCCTCCTTGGAAAAATCGTAAATACGTATTAATCGAGTAAAGCATCCCCCCCATGATGACCGTAAGGATACATTGACACGGATATTAAACCACAGTTAGAAAAAGTAATCAAAAGCTCTGCCACATCTTCCGATACTCTGCCAAATTTTTCCTTTATTCCAAAATCGGAATATTTGTAAGCTCTTTAATATCAATAGACTAAGCAATATGGCACATAGATTGCAAAAAGCCGGGGCGATTAGGAAATAACCAGGAACAAAAAGGAAAAGGAGGAGATAAAATGCCGTTCATGTTTTGGGATCCAACCATGCTGATCTTAATTCCGGCGATTTTGTTAAGCCTCTACGCTCAATATAAAGTACGTTCCGCTTACAGCAAATTTCGCCGGGTTGGGAATTGGTCGGGGCTGACCGGTGCACAGGCAGCCGCCCAAATATTGCAAGCCAATGGTATTTATGATGTAGCCATCGAAGAAGTACCGGGCAGCCTGTCCGATCACTATGATCCGCTGCGGCGGGTGGTGCGGCTTTCTACGGAGAACTATCATGGGCGCTCCATCGCGGCGACAAGCATTGCTGCGCACGAGGTGGGTCACGCCATTCAGCACCACACCGCTTATGCGCCGCTGCGCTGGCGGCACGCCATCCTCCCGGCGGCAAACATCGGCTCGGGAATGGCTTTTCCGCTGCTGCTCATCGGAATGCTTTTCGGCGCACCGGGGCTGATTGACATTGGCATTCTCTTTTTTACTGGTGCAGTGCTTTTTCAATTGGTTACTTTACCGGTCGAGTTTAACGCCAGTTCCCGGGCGTTAAAACAATTAACCTCGCTGGGGTTGCTGCAAAGCACAGAATTCCCCCTGGCAAAAAAAGTGCTCAATGCCGCAGCGCTTACCTATGTTGCCGCGGCTGCTGTCTCTGTACTGGAATTAATCCGCCTGATTCTGCTGCGCAACATGGTGGAGGATTATTAAACCGGCGGTAAAAATGAAATTGTCGGGAAATGATCGGCGCTTTAATCGTATATGCGGATATCAATAGAAAATAACATCAGACAAAGGGGAACAAAGATGAAACAGCAATCTAAACTCTCAGCTATTGTGTTGATCCTGATCGGAGTAATTGCCGGGGGACTATTTTTCTCACAATTCAATCAGTCCACGCAGCCGCTGGTGTACAGCGCACCCACGCCGGCGCCGAGCCCGGACAGCAGCAACATCCTGGATCAACCGGTTTTTACCCTGCGCGATTTTAACCGGGCTTTCGTGCAGATCGCTAAAAAAGTCAACCCGACCGTGGTGACGGTTTTTACCGAGAAAGTCTACAAAGTGCGCGGTTTTGGCGGATCGCCCTTTTTCAACAGTCCTTTTGAAGATTTTTTTCAGGATTTCTTCGGCCAGCGGCGTCCCCGGGATCGCCGTCAGCAGCCGCGTGAGCAGGAGTACCGCCAGCAGGGATTGGGTTCGGGCGTGATTGTCAGCACGGACGGATATATCCTCACCAACAACCATGTCATTGATGACGCCGACACCATCTACGTACGTTTGATGGATAACCGCACCGTTTCCGCAAAAGTGATCGGCGCAGACCCCAAAACCGATATTGCCGTGATTAAAATCGAGGAAAAAGACCTTCCGGCCATTAAACTGGGCGACAGCGATAAGCTGGAAGTCGGGGAATGGGTGATGGCCATCGGCAGCCCGATGAGCCCCAACCTGGCCCATACGGTTACCAGCGGGATCGTCAGCGCCAAGAGCCGCTCCAACGTGGGCCTGGCCGATTACGAGGATTTTATCCAGACCGATGCGGCGATCAACCCGGGCAACTCCGGCGGCGCGCTGATCAACCTGGAAGGCGAACTGGTAGGCATCAACACCGCCATTGTTACCCGCAGCGGAGGCTTCCAGGGAATCGGGTTTGCCGTGCCGATCAATCTTGCCAAATACGTCATGAATTCGCTCATCAAATACGGGAAAGTGGAACGGGGTTTCCTGGGCGTCTATATTCAGGACATTGATGAGAACATGGCCAGGGCGATGGGCCTGCCCGGCACGGACGGGGCCCTGGTCTCGCAAGTGGGCGAGGACGGCCCGGCAAAAGAGGCCGGCATTAAAGACGGCGATGTAATCCTGGAACTGAATGGCGAAAAAATCAAGAACAGTTCCCATCTGCGCAACCAGGTGGCGGCAACCGCCCCGGGCACAAAAGTGAAGCTGAAAATCTGGCGGGACGGCAAAGAAAAAACCATCACCGTAAAACTGGGCATTCTGGACGGCGGGAAAGCCGAGCGACGCAGCACCGAGGAAGTACAGAGTCTGTTCGGCTTCACCATCGCCACCCTCAACAGCGATTTAGCCGAAAAGTACGGCCTGGAGCGGGATTTGGAAGGCGTGGTGGTTACCTCGATGGAACCCTCCAGCCCGGCTGCACGCGCCGGCATCCGCGAAGGCGATGTGATCACCGATGTTAATCGCAAAGAAATTAAAAACGCCAAACAATTCAGTGAAGTTGCCAAAAAGCTTAAGAAAGGAGACTCGGTCTTCCTGCGGGTGATGCGCGGCAACCGCAGTTTCTTTGTGGCATTCACCCTGTAATCATAAATAATACGGGCCGGGGCAGGAATCCGCCTCCCCGGCCTTGAACCGGCAGGAACACCTGCAAACGAGAGAGAGGATGGTCAATGAAACGGGAAACGAAGTTTTCCATCGGGTATTATTTAACCGTGTTGGCGGCGCTGCTGCTGCTGCAAATGCTCTTTTTCCCCGGCACCGGCTCCCGGCAGGAAATTTCCTACAAACAGTTTAAAGACAAGCTCAAAGCCGGGGAAATTGCCAGAGTGGTGATTCTTCCCGAGCGGATCATCGGGGAATACCAGTCGCAGGAGAGCGAGAGCAGCGACAGTTCCGGCAACCTCAGCGCCAGCCCCACCGCCCCCTGGCGGCTGCACCTGGAAGAAATCGAAGCCCGTTTAGCGCGGCAATTTACGGTTATGCGAATTCCGGAAATGCGCGACGAGCAGCTTTTAGCGGATTTAGACAGCGCCGGCGTGGATTACAGCGGGCGGCTGGATTCCAACTTTCTGGAAAACTTCTTCCTGAACTGGATTCTTCCTTTCGGATTTATGATTCTGATCTGGGGTTTCCTGTTCCGGCGCATGAATACGGCCGGCAACCGGATGCTCAGCGTCGGTAAAAACAAGGCCAAAATCCATGCAGACGACCCCAAGAACCAGGTCACCTTTGCCGATGTCGCCGGGGTAGATGAAGCAGTGGAGGAAGTGCGCGAGCTGGTGGAATTTCTGCGCAATCCCAAAAAATTTACCCGTTTGGGCGGAAAACTGCCCAAGGGTGTGCTTTTAGTGGGCCCGCCGGGGACGGGGAAAACCTTGCTGGCCAAGGCGGTCGCCGGGGAGGCCCATGTGCCTTTCTTTAGCATGAGCGGTTCCGATTTTGTGGAGATGTTCGTAGGGGTAGGCGCCGCGCGGGTGCGCGATCTGTTCCAGGAAGCCAAAGAAAAAGCGCCCTGCATTATTTTTATTGATGAGATTGACGCCATCGGAAAAAGCCGGGCCCGCGCCGCTGTGATGGGCGGCTATGATGAACGGGAGAACACCCTCAACCAGTTGCTGGTGGAGATGGATGGGTTCGATCCCGGCGCCGGGGTGATCATCATGGGGGCCACCAACCGCCCGGATGTGCTCGACCCGGCCCTGCTTCGCCCGGGCCGCTTCGACCGCCAGGTGCTGGTCGACAAACCGGATTTGACCGGCCGGGTGGCCATCTTTAAGGTGCACACCAAAAATCTGAAATTGGGCGCGGATGTGGACTTGCAGCGCCTGGCCCAGCAAACCCCGGGATTTGCCGGCGCGGAAATTGCCAACGTCTGTAACGAGGCGGCGTTGCTTTCGGCCCGCAAAGGCAAGAACGAAGTGAGCATGCGCGAGTTTGAAGAAGCCATCGAGCGCATCATTGCCGGGCTGGAGAAAAAGAACAAGCTGATCAATCCCCGGGAACGCAAGATCGTGGCTTATCATGAATCCGGGCACGCCATTGTGGGTTATTTTACCCCCGGCGCGGAGAGCGTGCAAAAGGTCTCCATTGTGCCCCGGGGGATCGGCGCGTTGGGATACACGCTGCAAACGCCATTGGAAGACCGCTACCTGATGAGCAAGAGTGAACTGCTGGGCAAGATCAAAGGATTGCTGGGCGGCCGGGCCGCCGAAGAAATTGTCTTCGGTGAAATTTCCACCGGCGCTTCCAACGACCTGGAAAAAGTCGCCTCGATTGCCCGCAATATGATTGTGGTCTACGGAATGAGCGAAAAACTGCCCAATCTCTCCCTGGTGCAGTCCTCCAACCCTAATTTCCTGGGCGGCGGCCCCTCGGCAGAACGGCGCTCGGAAAAAATCGAGCAAATGATCGACGACGAAGTTATGAAAATCATTGCCGATTGCTACGAAGAAACCAAGAAATTGCTCCGGGAAAAACATGATCTCCTGGATAAGATGGCCGGGGCGCTCCTGGAAAAAGAGGTGCTGGATTATCACGACATCCGGGAGATTTTAGGCGAGCCGGAGCCAACAGGCCAAAACGCATAGCACCAGGGCTTTCCTTGCCAGTCCGTTTTTTATAGGCCGTTCACCGTTTGGTTGGCGGCCTTTTTTCTAATCCTTTAGCTTTTTGGACTTTTGACATAGGGTGCACCATAAATTATACATTCTGTCTGAGTGCGCTATGGATTCAACATCCCGTAAGGATAACCGAAAATAGCCCGGAAATTTATTTCCGGGTAACGTAATGAAGAGGAGACGCCGTCCCGCCACGAAGTGGTCGCTTCGCGATAGGGACGGTTGAAATGGGCTTGGTAACAACATTCGTTCTTATTTCAATCGTCCCAATGGGACTCCGGGGATGGTGGGAATCATTTTCCCCCGATTTACATCGGGGGCTATTTTCGGAGCGTCACTCCGTGACTCGAAATACACCAGGGGGGACTTTTTTATACTTTAGAACAACCGTTTCTTTCGGTTCCATATGAGTTCGGTGGGTGAAAGAGGTTAAGGTAGCCGCAAGCTTTAGATTGCGGCAAGTTCTTGTGCAGACATTGCCGAAGGCATCCCGTTGAGAAAAGTCTGCGCCTACCGGAACATACACCAAAACGTTATGGCGATACACATCCCTATTTTTTTCCCTTACTCACCCAAATCATATAGAACCAAAAATATTAGCCCCTTTCGGGGTCTCAATCGACTCCCGGCCGGCCGGGATTGTCGATTTACTCTGTCGAAGACACCCCGGCCGGCCGGGGACCGAAGTGTGCGAAAGCACTTAGCCGCTTAGGGCGCCGAAATCGACAAAATTTTGTCG
>JAJRYW010000096.1 GCA_024275555.1 Calditrichota bacterium
CAGAACATTGTAGGCCGCCCGGGTCCTGGCCGGAAGCTGTACGTAGTTGCGTGCGGCAAAAGACTGGCAATCGATCTTCTGATTATGGTGGTTCAGGTAGTAATCCCCGGCAACAACCTGGCAGCCGGCCGACCAATTGGAAGCACCGACGCCGCTCCAATGAATGTTGATGGTGAGATTGCGGCTCAATCCGTTCTGCAAATCCGCTTCGGTAAAAGCATTGTCATCCGTAAAATCCCGGCTGATCAGGACGCCGTGCCGAGCAGGACGCAGGGCCCGGTAACAGCGCCGGCGATCGCTCTGCTTGTGCCAGCCAAAGCGATAGAGATGCTGCCCGCGGATAATAAACGCCTCATCCGGGCGGTCGGCCATGCGCGGGTTGGGGTCCGTCGAGCCATAAAACTTAAAGACCTGCCCGTTTACCAGCAGCACAAAGAGATCATCATTTTTGCGCACACCGGTTTGGCGCCACTCCTGGCGGCGGATGCCAATTAACTGCGGCTCGGCAGACGCCGGGGCCTGCCATTGCGCTACCGGCAGCGTATCCGCCGGTTGATCGAAAGCATTGAGCATATCGATTACCGGAGAGAGGGGGCTTTCCAGGTTGGCTTGCCGGTACTGTTCCAGCACTGCCTGCCAGTAACGAAATTCCCTACCCGGGGAAAATTCCGCCCTGTTATGCCAGTCGGCCCGAATACGATTGGATTTCCAGCGGTGCAAATGCTCCCAGCTATTCGAACCGACCACGCCATCGGGGACGCCGATTTCGGGACGCTCTTCGATACTGCGCACATATTCCTGGAACAGCCGCGCCGCGGAAACGGTGCGGTATCCGAAGATACCGTCAATCGCTCCCTGCGGGTAGAAACCGAACTCCCGCAGCAGGGTCTGCAATTCACGGACAATCTCCCCGTCAACCGTCTCGAAGGGCCGCCAGACGTTATCGGCTTCATCACGCAGCGCATCTTTGGGCATGGCCGTTTCGTGGTAAGCCGCCAAATAATCCCGGCGACTGTCTCCAGGCGCGGTACGGTCGACTTTGCCCAATCGCAATAATGGTTTCGGCTGGTTCATTTTTGATCCTAAATTTGCTGGTTTTCGGAGCTTAACCGCCGGCGGCGCGCTTCAATTTCCGCCGGCGGCGGCGTTGGTTACTTTTTGTCTTGCGGATTCGGCCATCGCTTTAGCAACACCCGGGGCAATTTTCTCTGCCGACCGGCCGATGATGTACCCGCCCAGACCGATCTTCATCAACCCCCACATGTCTTCGTGAAGGGGAAGTTGGGTCATCCCGAAAATGGGGACGATAATATAATTCCAGGCCACGATGAATACGAACACCAACATGGTTAGCGGCCGCCAGTTCCGCTGCAGCCAGGAGTGCCCCTGGGCTTCCGAACGGATCACCGACGCCTGCGCTTCCATCAAGCGCGTCTCGTAGTCCAGCACCCTCATGGCCATCTCGTTTTGCATGGCCGCTAATTGATTTCTAAGGGTAAGCTTTTCCTCCTCGGACGTGTGCAGATTATCCACCAAATCCACGGCGGGCTTAAATATGCTGGAAATAAAACCAAATACACTCATACGGACCTCCACTATTAAAAAATTATATGATTTTACAAATTACTTTCGGCCAAAGTACAGAAGCAACAGGCTCACTGTTATCCTTTGATGAGATTATCTCACTTAAAAAAGTACTCACATTTTGATGTCAAATTACCCGGATCCGCACACGGATTATGCCGGAATACGCCGTTCAGCAAGACCGCGACAATGATTTGTCAAACGCCGCCGGTCGCCGACCGACACGGGGTAGGTACGCTGTAAACATTCGTGTGTGCTGTAATAACTATTTCGGAAATTATGGAAGATATTACACAATCCCGGCCGGAAATCCAAGTTATACAAAAAATCCGGTATTTATTTGCGCGGCCGGCAACGGAGGGCCGTTATTCTGTCAGGGTAATTCGGCAGCGCTTTTGATAAAAACGGGGGTAGGTTTGGCTAAGCTGATCCCTGAAGTAGAAACCGAAGGTTAATTCGTACTCTCCGGCAGAAAAATCGGGGATGATGCGGATATGATTTTTACCGACGCGCAACCGGAATTGGCCCTGGTATTCCAAGCGCAGCCGGTTATCGGTTTCCCGGCGATGAATTCGTACAAACAGCGGCGTGGCCCGCTGCACCACGCCGCTGTCGACCACAGTAAAGTGAATCAACAAGGCATCTCCGGCGGCAAGGTTACGGCTGGGACAAATCACCTCTCCGAATTGATTCAACCGCCCTTGCAAATGGCCTTTAACATTATCCGGAAGTTGAAAAAAGGTGTCGGCCGGGGCGTTGAACATCAGCGTCTCCGGGGCAAGGTCCGGGACCGGATTCTGCTGGGCATAACAAACCGCCCCCAGGCACAGCGCAATGAGCAACCATCCCCCCGTCCACGTGGTTCGATGACGCCTGATCATGAGATTATCCTGGTTTTAACCGCTCGGGGCCGCATCCCGCCGGGTGTTTTGAGCTAACATGGTCGGCGGAATAATGGACACAGTTAGAGATTGATACAAACCATTTTCAAATTGGTCATTTCCTCGATAGCAAAGCGGGGTCCTTCCCGGCCAATCCCGCTCTCTTTATTGCCCCCGTAAGGCATGTGGTCCACCCGGAAGGTGGGCACATCATTGATCATCACCCCGCCGACATTGATGCGCTTAACCGCCTCGAAGGCTTTATGTATATCGCGGGTGAAGATTCCCGCTTGCAGGCCGAAGACGGAGTCGTCCAACATCCGCAGCGCCTCGTCGAAGGATTTATAGCGCACCAGCGAAACCACCGGGGCAAACACTTCCTGGCACATCACCGCCATTTCCGGCAGAACATCAGTCAGCACAGTGGGCTGCATGATGTTGCCGTCGCGCTGTCCGCCGGTCAGCAATCGCGCTCCCTGGGAGAGAGCCTCCTTCACCCACGTTTCGACCCGTTCCGCTTCGGCCGCGGAGATCATCGGGCCAACATCGGTGTCGGCGTCGATGGGGTTGCCAACTACTAATTTTCCGGTCGCTTCCAGGAATTTTGTTTCAAATTCATCGGCAATTTTTTCGTCCAGGTAAATCCGCTGCACGGCGATGCACACCTGGCCGCTGTAGGCAAAGCTGCCCATCGTGCAGCGCGAGACCGCTAAATCCAGATCGGCGCCGGCGTCTACAATGGTTCCGGAGTTGGAGCCCAACTCCAGGGTGACTTTCTTCAGCCCGGAAAGCGCTTTGATGCGCCGCCCCACCGGGGGGCTGCCGGTAAAAGTAACCTTCGCTACCCGTTCATCCTTGACCAGCATTTCTCCAACCGTGGAACCGCCGCCGTAGACGATATTCAGGGCTGAGGAGGGCAGACCGGCTTTCAGCAGACATTCGCCCAGCAGTTGCGCGGCGCCAGGCGTGTTGGAGGCCGGTTTCAGAACCACCGGGTTGCCGGCCGCAATTGCCGGGGCAACTTTGTGCACCACTAAATTCAAGGGAAAATTGAAAGGCGAAATAGCTGCCACCACCCCCGCCGGCACCCGGATCCAAAACCCGATCCGGTTTTCGGAGCCGACCGAGGCGTCCATCGGTACGGTTTCGCCGTGAATACGCTTGGCTTCCTCTGCGGCAAATTTGAGGTTCTCCAGGGCGCGATTCACTTCCACCGTCGCCCACTTGCGCGCCTTTCCCGCTTCCCGGATGATCTCCAGAACCATCTCTTCACGCCGCCGGGCAATCAACACGGCAGTTTGTTCTAAAATCGCGGCGCGCTGATGCGCGGGCAATTCCGCCATAACCTCCCGGGAACGGTCCGCTGCGGCAATGGCCTGATCTACCTGGGCCTCCGAAGCAATTGGTAAATCGCCGATTACCTCCTGGTTATAGGGATTCAAAACGGCTTTGGTTACCCCGCTTCCCACCCACTCTCCGTTAATCAACATCCGATAGGTAAAACTCATAGCGCCTCCTTTGCCTTAAGTTAAACGCTTTCGCGCATTTCGCCCCTGGAGGGCAATATCGTTAGCGAGCCCCTGAGAGGGATAAATTTTCCAAGCAGATACGGTTTATGCAAGGAATTTTTCACCAAATGCTTTTTGTTACAATTCAGAATAGTTTTTGACAGGATCAACAAGATTGACCGGATTATGTTTATCCTGTTGATCTTGATTATTTATTTCGTCAAACTTTTTGGTGATTCATTAGACCTTATTACAAACTAAGTTTATATTACTACATAACTTATGTCATTTCGAACGACGAGAGAAATCTGTTAACACTCAAAACTTTATCTTTAATTTACAATTAGTTCAGCAAATTTAATGTCGAATACACACAGATTTCTCTCTCCGTCCCTGGAGTTCGAAATGACAGTGGTTTTTTAAAGTTAATAATTACAGTTCTTTAAAAGGTAATAAGGTCTATTGTGTACCGTGTAGTTTTCAATATGCCCCTTGTCTGGTCTGGACTTTGGATGTGGTCAAATATTATTTTACTATAACATCCCCCTTCCGGAGTTTTACCGCCGAAAACTGCGCAACAGCCTGTCCGACCAACCGGGGATAACATGTTTATAGTACGAAATAATTGAAAGTTATCAATAGACTATGATCATTGTTTTGATTATGCCGGATAATAAGTTCTGCAATAAATCCTGTTCATTCAGTCAAAGAAAGACCTGAAAGTTACTGCTTTTTCAAGAAGGTGATGACATTCGTGTAAATGCACTGTACATTGTCCCCCCAAACAACATCCGGAAATTCTTAACGAAAACAGATTGGATGATCACCATGAAAACCTACTTTTGGATCATCACCCTGCTGGCATTGAGTATTCCATTACTTGCGCAAACAGAAAAGGAAAAATGGGAACAGC
>JAJRYW010000097.1 GCA_024275555.1 Calditrichota bacterium
GACAACTTTCCAGCTCACTTTAATTATACGAAGCTCAGCCAGCAGTCCCAGCCAGGAGGCTGAGCTTGTCGAAGCCGGTAGTGCCTGAAAAAGTGTCGTTTATTCAATACCATTTACTTATGTATCCGGTTCATCCCATCAAATGACTTTTAATAGCCTACCTGGAACGGCTGTTGATCAATTTCAGGTACAACCGCGTTTGTGCTCCTTCCGCCGGAACGATCCCCTTTTATCATGCCAAGGCAAACGAAAGAAAGAGTGTAATTCCCGGGCGCCCGAAATATCTTTTGGATGATCGAAATGAACGGTGGGATTTCTCTTTATCTGTTACTTCTTCCATGATTAAGAAGAGAGGGCCAATTCCAAAGGAAATTAACCCTCTCTTCGAGGTTGCAAAAAATGTTTCTTCTTACTTCATAAAGACCATTTTCTTAGTGCTGGTAAAGTGGCCGGCGGTAAGGCGATAGAAGTAAATTCCTCCGGAAACGACCACCCCGTTGCTGTTGGTGCCGTCCCACTGTACCTGGTATTTCGCCGCTTCCAGGCGCTCATTGATCAGCGTCTTTACGGTGCGGCCGAGAACGTCAAAGACAGTCAGTTTGACGGGCGTCGGTCCTTCGTTTGCCGCAGCGACGTCGAAGTGGATGGTGGTGGCGGGGTTAAAGGGATTGGGGAAGTTCTGCTTCAGATCATAACTAAGCGGTACATTCGATCCGATGGTGGTGTAGACCGGATCGCAAAGCACCGAGTTGCCGGCGCCGTCGACCACCCGTACTACTACTGTCGCGCTTTTGCCGTTGTCGATCTTGGAGGCCTGGGCGGCAACACTGTTTATTCCGGCCAAAAAGGCTGTTTCGCCTACCGAGGTAAGGAAATTGCCCGACCCGACCGGAATCTCGATCTGGGCATTTATCAGGGTCACCACTTCCAGGCGCGCCAGACCCGATTCGCTATCTGCAAACAGCAAGTCTACCGACAAAGGGGGGCCGGCATTGATGCCGGTAATCTGGCAAACCGGGTTGTTGTTGTCCGGGTTTAGATTCCAGGTGTTCTGGTTCAGAAATGCCGTCATGATCGGGGTGCTGCGCCCGGAAGCTCCGACTGCCGGAAGTTCCAGAAAATCATCGTTCGCTTTAACTCCGTCATTAAGCACACTGTTTTCATCACCGGGATGACCGTTGGCAACAAACAACTGGGGATGATCGAACGGGGCCCGGTTATATCGAACCCGTTCATCTGTAAGCGCTTTCATGAACTCGGCCACCGCTTTGGCGCGATCCAGATGGCCCTTGATATGGCCAAGGGATATGATATCGGGGTCCAGGTTGTCGATATTGGCTTCGTGGAAATCTCCGCCGCGGGTGTAGAAGAGAACCACCTGGAGCAGGTCGGCCTGGCCGCCGTTATGGAAATACGGGCCGGTCAGTTCCACATTGCGCAACCCGGGAGTTTTGAAGGCCCCATCGACAGCGTCCCGTTCGGTCGAACCGGCGGGAATCGGAGGATCGACGCCCACGCCAAAGCCCAGTTCCGCTTCCAGTGCTGCCTGGCCGTTTAGCTTGGCCAGGCGGGTGAACGACAGCGGCAAGCCAAGCGCAGCGCCGCCGCGACCGATATCTTCCCCGGTGGGACGCACCCCGATGTTGTAGAAACCGCCGTCATAAAGAGCTTGCCCCTGGGCCATTGCCATCCGCTCGATAACGCCCTCGATGTTGCCGTTTTCGATTACCGGATTGTCAATCCGCTGGTCGATCGTGGCGTTGGTGAATTCCGGCCCGGAATGACAGTTGATACAGCGGCCCTGGTTGACAAATATTTCCAGCCCGATCTGTTGCTGTTCGGTAAGCGCGTTCATGTCGCCGGACTGAAAGTCGTCAAAAGGAGTCTGGTCGGAAACCAGGGTGGCTTCGTAGCACTGAATAGCCAGACCCCAGAACAGGGCAAAGTTCATTTCCATCAGACTATACTCGTCGGTTGAGCCGGCCGGATGGGCAATCTCATTTTTGTTGACGTCGAAGATTTTGGGAGAATCCCAGTATTTATCATGAAATGCGGCGCGAATCATATCGGCATACATGGCTGTGAGCCCTTTGGGAGCATCCGCCAGATGACCCAGGCGACTATCGGTGGGGTCTACTACTTGTAAGCCCAGCGGTTTTAAACTAAGCAGCTTTTTAGCCAGCTTGGGGAAATTACGTCCCGAAGCGGACATCTCGAAACCGCTTAAAGGGGGACCCACCGCCTGGGAGGCCAAGCTGGCCCGGTCGATGGCGATTGCAGCCTGGATGACGTTGCCGCCCGGCTGTTTTTCCAAAATACGGGCGCTGGGGTCCAGCTTGCCAAACGGATTGACGCCGTTAAAGAAAAACTTGGCCCGGCCGTCCCAGAAATTCTCTACATTAAACACCGCATTGATCACCGTCGGCGTATTTCGGGGTTCCACCTTGCGAGTATTGAATCCGCCTACCGAGAATCCGAACGGATCGGCAATACTGGTATTCGCATCGGCCGGAGAACTTGGGATGATATCATCGAACTGAGCGTTGTGAACGCCCATGGAAGAAAAGACATCATCGGTGTCAAATTCCAGGGTGGAAAAACGGTCTTCCGGATCAGAAAGCCGGTGAAAAGGGAAATCGGCCAGCACGGCGGTATAGTTCGGGCCGCCGCTGCCGCCGGAACCGGTCGGATCAAAAGCAGCGTTTCCGCCGTTCAGCCCCGGGCTGATCTGGTTTTTAAAGCGTATATCGGCCCCGGCGTTAAAATGGCAACTGGCGCACGCCTGTACGCCGTCGCCGCCCGCTTGCATATCCCAAAAGAAGGCTTTCCCCAGTTCGATGGCTTTATCTTTATCTTTCACAAAAGCCATCAAATTGGAAGGCTCCGGCACTATTAATGTGTTTAATGGAGGCGGCGCTTTCGGATTTTGTGCAAAGAGAGCGCTAAAACTAAACAGTAAAGCTAAAAAGATGATGTATTTTTTATCAATCTTCTTCATTGTTTTGGTTCTCCTGAAATGGGTGAGAAGAGAACTAAAGAACCCGGGCGTTATCTTAAATAGACGTCATTCGGGAATTTTAAATACAGGTGATAAAAGTCATTGTGAAATGGATATTGTTTGACCAAATTAACAGCGTGATACTTTACGGAATCAGCCAAACTCCCTGTACTTAGGGGGCTCGATAGTTTCTCGACTATTTTACTGCGGCGTTAGAGATGGTGCAGGCCTCCTTTACACAATCTCTTGTGTAAAGGGCACTCTCTAGCGCTGCTTTATTTTTGGTATATCTGTAAAAAC
This sequence comes from Calditrichota bacterium, assembly GCA_024275555.1. Classification (GTDB taxonomy): domain Bacteria; phylum Calditrichota; class Calditrichia; order RBG-13-44-9; family J075; genus JAJRYW01. Next base: position 3,299 of record JAJRYW010000097.1, read on the forward strand.
GGCAATCTCATTGTGTTTCTAATTCGCTGATTTGCAGGTTCTCCTCCTTTCGCCGGTTTCGGTTTGACCGTGTGTTTTTGGGAATTTTCCATGTTCTGCGGCTTTGTCCCCCTTTCTGATTGGTGGTTTTGGCGATTTAGTCTTTCTGCATTTGGCGTCGTAATCCCCCCCCCGGTTAAGAGCGGCCTTTTCACTTCCCATTCTTCCGGGCTTTTCTGTCTGAGCTAGGTCAATCCGGATTTGCTCAAAAGGATCTGAGCGGCTCTTGAGAGAATGCCGGACGCCCAAATTACATGCCTTGCCGGCTATATCCCGGTTTGTCAGGGCTGGCGTTTCAATTCTTCACCGGGTTTTACTGAAGAAATAGACGCGCGAATTTGCCAACGCACACAAATAGCCGAATCGCGGCAATTAAAAATCAATGCGATTTTAAGACCAAAAAACGGTTGTAGTAATATATTGGAGGGCGACCATAATGTTCAATCTCCCCTCCCCACAATTGGGGAAGATCAAACCATGCCACTCGCATACTGCGAATGACCGGACTTTCCTGCCCATCATCCTGTAAACATTACAGGTCGGCATGGTAAACAGTTGTCGTTGAAAATAAAGAGACCCACTCTGAATGGTAAGATAGATACGAGCCATCCTGAATAAAATAGTAGAAATTGCATTTCTTTGTAGTGGTTTGTGCTACAAACGGAGGGAGGGGCTTTCTATTGAACCAGCCCATTCTTGATGGCATAGTAGGTGACGGCGGCGTTATTAGCCATTCCCATTTTTTTAAGCATCCGCGAGCGGGTAGTGCTGACCGTGGAGGCGCTTAGCGAGAGCTCGTGGGCGATTTGCTTAACCGTTTTTCCGGAAGCGATCATACACATAATCTGGAATTCCCGGTTGGACAGTTTATGATGCAAATTGGCCTGGGATTCCCGGGTCATTTTAAGGGCAACTTTTTCCGCCAAAGCCGCGGTTATAAAGGTCTTTCCCGATGCAACCTGGCGAATTGCCGATATTAACTCTTCGTTTACCGTGTCTTTGGTAAGATACCCGGAGCACCCGGCCTTCAAGGCCCGGATAGCATACTCCTGATCGGTATGAACACTCAGGATCAGCACCGGAAGGTTGGGATGGTAGTGCTGGAGTTGCTCCAGCACTTCGAAGCCGCTTTTGCCGGGCATGGAGAGATCCAGTACAACCACATCAAAACTCCGCTCCCACACTTTTTGGATGGTCTCAAACCCGTCTTTAGCTTCATCGGCGACTAAAATATCCGGCGACTCGCATAAAATCTGGCGCAGTCCTCTTCGCACGATGGCGTGGTCGTCGGCAATCAGAACGCGGATTTTTTTTCGCAGCGGCACTTTTACCGCAACCGTGGTCCCCTGGCCGGGCTCGCTCCGGATCTCAACCGTTCCATTCCAGGGCAGTAATCTCCCCCGCATTCCCATAATACCCATACTCTTTTGCTGATTCAGCTGGTCAGCGCTAAACCCGACGCCGTTGTCGCGAACCGATAATTCAATTTGGTTGGGGTCTTTAAGCAAGGAAACAAAAACCTGGTTTGCCTGGGCGTGCCGAATAATATTGGTCAGTATCTCCTGGTATACCCGGAATAAAGCGGTAGATAGTTCGCTATCCTCCAGGGTGATTTCCCCGGGCTGACAACGAACATCGCAATGAATGCCGGTTTTTCGTTCAAATTCCTTGGAAAACCAATTGATTGCCGCGGAAATACCGAAATCCGCTAAAATCGGCGGCTTGATTTCCGCGGCAATTTCCCGAACGGATTGCATGGTTTTATTCAGTTGCTCGATCATCTCCCGGGTTTTGTGCATCAGATGAGGATGATCCCCGGAAAGTTGATTCTGCAACCAGGTCAGGTCAATTTTCAGCCCTGTTAAGGTTTGACCAATCCGGTCGTGGAACTCGACGGCAATCCGCTCCTGCTCATGCTCCCGAACGGATTGAAGATTCTCATACAAGTTGCGGAGCTGTTCGTGAGAGCTTTTTAGCTGCTGTTCGGCCAGTTTGCGGGGAGTGATGTCGATTAATGTTCCTTCGATAATACCTTCGGGATGTTTTTCATCTTCCACCAGGCTGACATTCACCAGGCACCACACGCTGCTTCCATCGCGCTTGCGCAGATGCAGCTCATAGCCGCTTAATTTTCCGAATTGTTGCAGTTGTTCCAGAAAGATTTGCCGGTCTGCCGAATTAAAATATAGCTCAATTGCACCGTAAGATTTCAGTTCCCCGGCGCTGTGGTACCCAAATGTCTTGGCATAGGCGTCGTTGCAATTTAAAAAATCTCCCGACAGGGTGGTCTGGAAGCACCCGGCCATGTTTCGCTCGTATAAATAGCGGTAGCGTTTTTCGGAATAACGAAGTTTTTTTTCCGCTTCGAGCCGCTCCGTGCAATCGATACCCACTTTTAAGATGAACGGAACACCGCTTTTGTCGGAAATAGGATAACTGTATACGTTATAGGAACGTCCATCGGTATGAGCGGCAAATGTTTTTTGAACTTCGTTGTTTTTCAGTTTATGAAAGGGAGAGCATTCTTCACAAGGCGAGGTTCGTCCTTTTAATATTTGATAGCAGAGCTTGCCTGCGGGGTCTCCGAAACGCTCCCGGAAAATTTGATTGGCATATTGAACCTGGTAATCGGAAGAGATAAAATAGACGTACCCGGGTATTAAATCCAAAATGGTGGTTAATAACGTGGAGTCGCCTGAAATTACCGGAAATGTGGGAGCGGAAGTTCTCTCTTTCACGGAAAATCCTTTTAAGATTGCTTTGTCAACTTAAATACAAACAGACGCAGCTAGGCGGGTTGTTGTATTGCACTTTTAACGAATATCGTTTTCTAAATTATCTCGCCTGTGTAGTGCGTGCGGGGAAGCAAGGATAATAAAAATATCGTATTTGTGTAGCGGTCTTCATGCCATGGTAATGGCCCCCCTTAATCCCCCGTTCGGCTGAGCTCACGACGAAGCCCGAAATCGGGGGGAAACAAGTCTCCCTCCCTTATTTCGGGGAGGGCCGGGGTGGGGAAATTTCACTTGATAACTGTCCGGCTACACCAATACAAAATATTTAGTTAGACAGTGTTTTATATTTAATCGTTTCTCCAAGTTCTCTACAACTCAACCGCAAAAAACCGGTAAGTGCGTAACATCAGTTACAAGCATGGGCGGCCGGAGCGGTTGGGATGCAGGGTCGCCGCGCCCGGGGAGTGTTGTAAATGCCGGCGCTTTATGATGCCTGCCCCGGTTTGTTATGCCCCAACTAAAACAAAACTTATTCGGCCCCCACAGACCGAACTGCTTTTACATAGGCGGTCGTATCATAACGATCATAACTTCCATAGCACACACCGCCGGAAAAGTTGACCCGCCAGGGCTGGTAATATACGCGCACTTTTGCGGTATTGAAATCGGAGGTCCAGATTTTGCCTTGCAGGGAATGAAAAACCGGGTCTAAATAAGTTGGGCCGGCTTTTTTATTTTCCATCAGCGACATTGCTTCTTCCAGCGTAGGCAGTCTCCAGTCCGAATACCCCCCGAACTGTTCTTTGTTGAGTTTCTTGATGTAAGCATCCGCGCCGGTAAAAGGCGTTGCCCCGGGGGAGCCGGATTGCTGCCACATCAGACCGGTTGCTAAGTCTGTAACAACCAGACCGGAAGCGTCCGCCTGAAATTGGTTGGGCAGTCCGGGGGCTTTCGGATTCAGAATACTATGGAAAAACAGCTTCTTTACCAGCATTGCTTTTACCGAATCCTCAGAAAGCGCTTTTAAAGGCTGTTCACGCAGTTTCCATTCCGACTGGCCGGCCAACAGGGAACCCGCTCCGATCAGGATAAACAACAGCGTCAGAACTATTCTATTATGGACGTATTTCATCTATATCCGCCTTTCTTCTAAAATTTATTTCAGCAAAGATCAAGAGACTGAAGGGACTATTATGACAGAATATATAACATGTTGAGGGAATTTGCACTATGATTGCCCAAGAATTTTATTTTTCGTTTTCTCGGCATGGTTCCTTTGCGCTGTTTCTGAACCGATCTGAAACGTTTTAGTGAAACGATTGTCTGCTGAAACGTTTCAGCAGAACAAATGGGTTGCCGTGGAAATAAATCGTATTAGAGGCTTAATTGCTTTATCTATGGGCGATTGGGGTGCAGGGAAGATTGTCCGTGGTGAAAAAATGATCTGGCGCCTTATCTGCATAAGAGAGATTGGCTTGTTGAGGTGAAACATAAATGGAACACGTCGGATAAATTTTGTTTCCAGCGTTGCAACAACGGTTATGAATTCAACTCAAATAACACCTAAAGGAGAAATGATATGAGTAATAGAAAAGTGGTCTTGATAACCGGAAGCAGTAGCGGCTTTGGAACGCTGATAGTTAAAAGCCTGCTAAAGAAAGGATACACGGTCGCGGGAACCATGCGCAGCTTGCATGGCAAGAACGCCGCTACGGCGGGAAGCTTGCGCGACTACGCCCAAAACCAGCCGGGCGAATTGATTTTGCAGGAACTGGATGTAACCGATGAGGCCTCTGTTGAAACAGCCGTAAAAGCGGTTTTGGAACAAACCGGCCGGATCGATGTGGTCGTGAACAATGCCGGCTTTGGCGCCAGCGGCTTTACGGAAGGATTTACGACCGCGCAACTGCACCAGGTTATGGAGGTTAATCTCTATGGGGTGCACCGGGTCAGCCGGGCGGTGCTGCCGGCTATGCGCGGACAGGGGAGCGGATTATTCATCAATATTTCCTCGATTATGGGGCGCATTGTGATTCCTTTTGCAGCGCTCTATACCGCCTCCAAATTTGCCCTGGAAGGATATTCGGAGAGCCTGCGTTATGAGGTTTCCGGAACCGGGGTGGATGTGGTGATCGTGTAGCCGGGCGGATTCGGCACCTCTTTCCTGGGGAATATGATTACCCCGGCCGATGAGCAGCGCCAGAACAGCTATGGCGATCTGACGGCAATCCCCGGGCAGATGTGGAACGGGTTAAGCGAACGCC
>JAJRYW010000098.1 GCA_024275555.1 Calditrichota bacterium
TGGAAATCAGTTCCGAGCGGGTGCGCTTATCCCGGCAGGCCTGGCTGATTGCCGATGAGGCGGCGGCTTATTTTTAGCCCCTTTCGGGGTCTGTATCGACTCCCGGCCAACCGGAATTGTCGATTAAAAAAATGATTTATGATTTCCGAATGATGAATGAATTTTAAATCGTAAATCGCTATTCGTAAATCGTAAATCAAGGGCTTCGGAAAAGCCTCTTTTTGCGAGCGCCGTCTCGGAAAAAGCATCGCCCTTTCGGGGTCTGTATCGACTAAATTTTGAGCTTGAAACAGGAATTTCAAGCTCTATTGCCTTCCCAATCGGGGAGATTGGGAACGAGGATGTAAAACATGGATTTGCACGGGTTGTTCATGCGGCTTACGGTTTTTGCAGATATTTTCTTGAAAAAATGAATAAGATTGATCAATATGGAGAAAGAGGATTTTAGCCCCGGCCCCTAACAATCCGTGTTGATCCCTGTAAATCCGTGGCTTCAAAAAAAATGTCCGGTAGTAAAATCCGGTTAATCCTGTTCATCTTGTCAAAAAATAAAAGAGCTTTCCGTGTTTTTTTCGCATGTCTCGTAGGCTAAAAAGTACCATTTTCCAGGAATTACCAGAGATGAGAATGATTCGAATTCTATTCATACTTTTTTTGCTGCTGGCCGGAAGCGTCGCAGCCCAGCAGCCCAATCCCGAGGCCATTAAAAAGGCCCGGGAACGCCAGGCCTTCCGGCAGGCTCAACGCTACCAGCGCAGCAATGAACACGAAAAAGCGGTGATATTGCTGCAGCGGCTCTACGCGGTCAACCCCGGCAGTGTGAAGTACTACCAGGAGTTGCTGGAATCTTTGCTCCAGTTGGATTTACTGGAGCCGGCCCGCAACTTAATCGATCAGCAGAAAAAGAGCGACCCTTTCAATCCCCGCTACGACATTGACTTGGCGAGTGTGCTGTACAAATCCGGCGATCACGACCGGGCCCGGGCTGTCTGGAAAGAGGTGCTGCGCCAGCATGGGGAGAATGTCACCTACTACATCATGGTTGCCAACGCCATGGCCCGGCAACGGCTGACCGACGAGGTGGTTCAGGTCTACCGGGAAGCCTACAGAAAACATCCCGACAAAGTATTTTTGCTGAAAACCCTGGGCGATTATTACCGTCAGCAGCTTCGTTACCGGCAGGCGTTGAGCTACTACCTGGCCTATATTCGCAAAGAGCCGCGCAACTACCCCTCGGTGATTCGCCAGGCGCTCTCCTTTAATTTGCCGGAACCCCAGGCGGACAGCATCGCGACCATGTTAAAGGATGAGGCCAAAAAGTATCCCGGGGTTGCCGGGATTCAAATTCTGGCGGCCAAGTTTCTGCAAAAATATCAGCGCTACCCGGAGGCCTTGCAAATTTACCGGGACCTGGAGAATCGCAAGAGCCGGGGAAAGTACCTGATGGAGTTTGCCCAAGCGGTCAGCGCCGATTCTTTGTATGATTTAGCCCTGCAGGCCTATACGGAGATCATCAAGCGGTTTCCCCGTTCTCCACAGTTGCTTACCGCCTACCTGGGAGCGGCCAACTGCCATCTGCAACTGGCCCGCCGCGAGGACAGCCAGGAACACGCCCGGCAAGCCATCGAGATGATTAACAATGTAAAGCGACGTTATCCGGACCATCCCCAAACGGCCCGGCTGAGTCTGCTTGAGGGGGATATCTACCGCCAGTTTTTCTTTGACCTCGACCGGGCGGTGAAAATATACCTGGAGGTTGCCCAACAATTTGCCGGGAAACCGGATTTTCAATCCCAGGCCTTGCTGCGGGCCGGGGAGAGCCAGATTGTCCGGGGGGATCTCGCCGCTGCCGAGGCGATTCTGGAAACGGTCGCCCATAAAAAATATCTTCCCAGCGCCCACTATTGGCAGGCCAAAGCCGCCTTTTACCGGGGAGATTTTGAAACCTGCCAGACCTATTTAAACGAGGTAATCCAGGCCTCGGGAATCGCCGGGGAGTATGTCAATGATGTGCTGGATTTACAGGGGCTGCTGCTCTTCCAAAAAAGCGCCCGGCAGGCCTTGCAGCTTTACGCCCAGGCGGATCATTTGATCTTACAAGGACAAAAATCCCAGGCAATTGCAAAACTGCGCAACGGGCTGAAAAACAATCCCCCGGCGGCGCTGCGCAGCCGGATGCTTTTCCTGGCCTCGGATTTGTCGGTGGAAATCGGCGAGTATGCGGAGGCCCTCGATTACTGCAATCAAATCCTGGGCGACGGCAGCCTGGCCCTGTATGCCGATCAGGCCGTGTTTATGATGGCGGAGATTTTTTACCGTCGCCTGAACAACCTGGCCCAGGCCTATCAACTCTATGATCGCATCCTGGTGGAATTTCCGGAGAGCCAGTACGGCAGCGCCGCCCGGGATCGATTAAAAGAATTACGCCAAAAATACCCGGAATTAATCCCATGAAAAATCGAATTCGCACCAGCCTCCTGCTTTTGCTGCTGTGGCTGCCGACCCTGCGCGCCCAGCAATGTTTAATCCCCATGGATTTTGTGCAGACCGATCACCTGAAAGCCTACGGAGTAGCGTTCTGGGCCCTGGAGCACGGGGTCGATGTGGAGTGGCTGTTAAACTACCGCAGCGGCTCTTTCCTGATGCCGGTCTTCCCGGGCCTGGAAGCGGAGTGCCGGATTCGCGGGGTGCAATACGAACTGGTCGGCCCCGCCGAGGTGAACAGCATTTACGCCACCATTGAATCGGAGAATATGGACCGGGTGCTGCTGGAAAAGGCCCCCAAGATCGCCATCTACACGCCCCCCAACAAACAGCCCTGGGACGACGCAGTCACCCTGGCCCTGGCCTATGCGGAAGTTCCCTACGATAAAATTTACGATGAAGAAGTGCTTGGGGATAAGCTCAGCGAATACGATTGGCTGCATCTGCACCACGAAGATTTTACCGGGCAGTACGGCAAATTTTACGGGGCCTTTCGCAACGCTCCCTGGTACATCGAAGAAGTGCGCCTGAACGAGGCCATGGCGGCCAAGTTGGGGTTTCCCAACGTCTCGGAGCTGAAGAAAGCCGTGGCGCGCACCATCAAGCAGTATGTGGATGACGGCGGATTTCTGTTTGCCATGTGTTCGGCCACCGATGCGCTGGACATCGCCCTGGCCGCGGAGGGAGTGGATATTGTCGCCTCCCCCTACGACGGCGATCCTCCCCAGCCGGATTTTCAGCAGCGCCTCGACTTCAGCAAAACCCTGGCGTTCCAGAATTTTAAGCTCTACCCGGATCCCAATTTATACGAGTTCTCCGATATCGACATTCCCCCCAGCTTTGCCCCGCGCATCCGCGACCCGGAGGTGGATTATTTTACCCTGTTCCAGTTCTCGGCCAAATACGACCCGGTGCCGACCATGCTCACCCAAAACCATGTCAATGTGGTGAAAGGGTTTATGGGCCAAACCACCATGTTTAACCGCAAAAAGCTGAAACCCTCCATTGTGATTATGGGCGAAGTGGAAGGGACCGATGAGGTGCGTTATATCCACGGCAACTCCGGGAAAGGCACCTTCACCTTCTACGGCGGCCACGACCCGGAGGACTACACCCACGCCGTCGGCGACCCGCCCACCCAGTTGGAGCTGCATAAAAACTCCCCCGGCTATCGCCTGATATTGAACAACATCCTCTTCCCGGCCGCCAAGAAGAAGAAGTTGAAGACGTGAGGGGGATTGATTGAGGGAAGATGGGGGTGGTTAGGTGGTATACCGACTGAGACAACTTGCATTGCCAACTTATTGAACAGGGCTCAACTTTTTATCTATCTTTTCTGTTCTTTTCTCATTGAAAGAATTTAACTCCATTTTTCTGAATTACTCTGCCGATAGATGGGGTGAAACTCATAAATGCCATTACGTCTATGATACATGTCCTTTCATTGTTTTGTAAGTACGTTAAGAAATCATTCATGCCATGTTCCTTCCTGATTTACGTGGAGCCAAGTGCATACGAATAATTGATAGTGATCGATCAAGTCCATCCTTGATTCGTAAATATTTCTTCCAAAACTTCTGCAAGAGTAGGCGCCGGAATTTCTATGATTTGTTCGGGTAAATGCTTATGTTCAAGAAAAGGTAAGTGGGGTTTGTGAAGCGAATTATCATATCTAAAGATCATTTGATTTTTAGAATCTTGATAATGGTAGACATACATCAACTTGTCTAAAGTTTCCTCAATGGCATCTAAAAATTCTTTGAAATGAAAGCTTGAGTGGTCTGCAAAATAGATCACTCCCTTCAAATATCCTTGGTCTCCGGGGCGTACATCGAAGTTTAAATTTGCATCAATTACAAAGTGAGTAGCTGAATATCGATCAATAACTCTTTTAGTTTCATCAAAATACTTCTGTATTACCATACTTGATTTCTCGCAACTGCTGTAATTTGCTTTCCAGTCTCTGTTTCAGTTTATATTCTCCTGCCCAGTTAACATACTCATCATCCCTGCCGTCTAAATCTTCTGCGGTCAAATTTGATATAAAATGTTCGGAAGTAACGCCATACTTTTTCTCAAAAGGTTTCAAGCGTTTAATAGCCATTTCTAAGGCGAGTTCAAGTCGCGTAATTTCAGCTTCAATTGCTGATTTTACCAAAGGCAATATATTGTTAACCGCTTTCTTTGATTTGATATATAAAGTGACACTCATTATGGTTGCTCCAAACTTAACAGTTAAATTTATAAATTTCAAAGATGCCGCCGCTGCTATTGGCGACACTCTTTATTGTCCCATAATTCGGAACTTGAACTGAAAATAAGATAGTGAACTTACTATGAAAAACAACAAAAACTTTTGCGATAATGGTGTGCTTTCAGAATTACTTTACAATTTTATATTGTACAACGATTATTGTATGATGCATTTAGCATTATAATTACTTACCGTTCGCTCATTTTGGGGGCTGTTTTCGAAATTCCTGGTGATTTCCTATTCGAAAGTTCTCGTTTGGGGAAAAATTCACGCTTGGCCACAGTTTCATACACAGAACCTTTGGTTTTACGTGGAAATCAATCGAGGACTCTCCAACTGGTAAGTTTCCAGGTGATAGCCGGAAAACAAAAAAATGGGCGCATGACAAATTGCACAATGGAAAGCCGTTAAGACGGCTATGTAATAATTTCTTTCTCATTAATACCGGGCTTAAGCCCGGTGTTAATGAGATCTTGCAGCGATTGTTTAACCGTTTCAACGGTTTTTAAAGAATGTCTGTAAAATACAATTCGTCATGCGCCCCCCAAAAATGCATTTTACTCTTATTAAAACATTACCTTAGGTGCGAAGATTAAATTTTGATAATCTCAAAAAATTTAAGCGAACCGTAAATAATCAGACGCCAATTTCCCCGTTTGCTTTATGTCTAATATTAGACATTTTTAACTCCCCTTCATCCGATTTCCCAAACAAAGATTGACGACAATACCATAGGGAATTTTCCATACTTTTCCCCAACGGTTTCACTTCCGGCTCGCTCTCGCGGCTAAAGAACCAAACAACCTGTCAACTGATTAAACACTCTATCAAAAGGGACGTCCTGTCCGGTTTGTATCAAAATGTGTGGAATTCAATTCGCAATATACGGAGGCCGGAGAAAATGCGCAAATTAAAAGTTGCCGTGCCGTCTCTTACTGCCCGTTATGCTTATTTACTGCTTACATGGGGCTTACACCTGTTCAACGAGGTAATGCCGTTGGCACAGAGTCCCGGTTTAAGGGAATGAATACGCATTGCGATTTGGCTTTCAGCCAATTGAATAGTCAGCTTCTAAACTCTTCCATATCAGCCAATAATTCATCCGGTATTTTTAGTCCGGTTTCTTCCGGGTATACTTTGTTTCCACGGCCTTTACTTCCCTTCCATCCGGTAAGACGTTGTAGGCGGTGATGGTGAGATGGTCCTTGTCGGTCAATTCGAATACGGTTTTCCAGCCCCACGGCGGCTCATTGGGGGCGACACCTCATATTTCCCGACAACGACGAAACCCGTTTCGGCCGGCTCCCCCTCCGAAAACATGATCCCCTCGTTCATGTGGAATTCATCTATCCACGATATCTGAAACTTTTTCGCGACCGAGTTAAAGGCGATGGTTTCCTCTCCGGTTCGCGGCTGTCCCTGAAGTTCACCCTCGTATTTGTGGCGCAAGAATCGGCCGCCCAGAATCGGCCGGAATTCGCCTTTAATCTTCGACTGGTCAGCAAGTTTGTCGGGTCGAAACCAGGTGCGGCACACGCCCTCCCACGAACCGACCAGCGATTTTAAAAACACTGCCGGTGTGGTCGTCTTATCCGGGCTGGTTGTGGTTTGATCGTTGGCAGCGTGCTGCGCCGCAGACGGGGGCGCCAATACCAAAAACAGGCACAGCGCCAAGCCGACTAAATTCGATGCTCTCATGGATATTCGTTTCCTTTCTTGGGAACTTCAGCGAAACCGCAACGGCTGCAAATCGAATACAAGTCGCCGTTCGCTGCGCTCGCCAGCCAGCAAACAAACCGGATATGCATTTATTCGAGTCAGCCGGGTTTTTGTGTTAGGTTTTTATCTTACGGCGGATTAGGAATCCCCCCGACTTTGACTACCCGACAGGCCCTCCGGATTGCCGGGATCGCGACGACGCGACTACATTTCCAGCACTTCTGCAACTTCAATAACGCCCATTTCGAGGAACGGGCATCCCTTAGCCATTTCAAGAGCGGCGTCCATGCTGTCAGCTGCCACAATCGAAAAGCCGGTCAAGCGATCCGGCCCGCTATTGTCCGATACGCCGGCGGAGCTGACGGTCTTGGACATCCCCAGGGGAGTGCCGGGATTGACTACGGCATCGCCAAGACCGCCGATCCAGGCTTTCCATTTCTCCATTTGTTTGGCGCCCTCTTCGGGGCTTCCGGGTTTTTCCCCGCCGTGGTAAGCAATTATATAGTTAGGCATGAATTTATCCTCCTGATTCTTTATATGTGAATTACCTTAAACTATTGAGTGTCTATTAACCTAACCAGCGGAATTTCCGAAACAACTCCTTTTAAAAATAACTGCCGGAAACTCTTTGATCGGGAATCAATAAATTAAAGTTGCCCCCGGAAGAGGCCTGGTTCCCGGGTTCTCACGAAACAGCCTCGCGTCAGCCCTTTTGGGGTCGGCGCAGATTCCCGGCTCAACGAAAGCGACCTGTGTTGCGATTCGGTTTTTTGCCTTTGCCCATGAGCGCGTCTCTCTTCACTCCCGGGGCTCGGCAGCACGGGTCGGTGAGGCAGGAGCCTCACGAGGGCGCTCCACCGCAGAGCAGCAAAAAAGCAAAATAGGCCATACTCGTCACTCGTTACGCAAATGCGCCGGGTAACGAGTAATTTTGCTGCGTATTCCGTCCTAGATGCTGTTCACGGAATACGCAACACTCGTCACTCGTTACCCTTCACTTCCCCGCGTGGCTTTGCAGCTCCTGCGCCGTTTTTTCCACCGCGGCCCAGACCCGCAGCATATTCTCGCCGCAGATTTTTTTGATGTCTTCCTCGGAATAGCCGCGCTTGAGCAGTTGGTAGATCAGGTTGGGATACATGGAGACGTCCTGCAGCCCTTTGGGCAGGGCCATTACGCCGTCAAAATCCGAGCCGAACCCGACATAGTCGACGCCGACTAATTTTACCACGTGATCGATATGGTCAACCACATCTTCCACCACTCCCACCGGGTGCGACTGGCGATACTGCTGATAATACTCCGCAGCCTCGGGGGTATGCTCTTCAATGTGATGTTCTTCCAGGTAGGCTTTTATGGCCGCATTGCCTTTTTTCCAGGAGCCCTGGTACTCTTTCTTCAGAAAGGAGGCCCCGAAATTAATATTGATCACGCCCCCCTTTTCCGCCAGCAGCTTGATCATCTCATCGCTCATATTGCGTTCCCAGCCCGGGGTAAAATGGCGGCAGGAAGAGTGGGTGGCCACCGCCGGCGCTTTGGAGAGTTTGATCACCTGGTAAAAGGTGCTGTCGGTGACGTGGGAAACATCGATCATAATCCCCAGCCGGTTCATCTCCGCCACCACCTGCTTGCCAAAGGGACTGAGACCGTTCCACTTGCGGTTTTCATCATAGGAAGAATCGCAGATGCGATTGGCCCTGGCGTGGGTCAGGGTAATGTAGCGAATGCCTCGCCGGTAGAAGTGGGCCAGGTTGGCCAGATCGCCTTCCACGCCGGCGCCGTTTTCCATCCCCATAGAGAGCAGCACCTTATTTTTACCAAACTGCCGGCGCACCTCGGCTGTAGAACCGACCAGGGCAAACTTATCCGGCCAGTCGGCCGCAAACTTGGCGACCATATCGATCAGGCTGTCTGCCAGGGCTTTGCCGCCGCCGGATTCCTGGTACGAGGCGGGGATAAAGATCGACATAAAGGCCACATCCAGACCGCCTTCCCGGGCGCGGATGTAATCAAAATCGCCGCCGGGAGTGCGCACCGAGATGTCCTCCATATACTCGCGGAGCCGGTAAGGCACGTCGATATGGCCGTCGGTAATGATATATTGCCGGGCAAGCTCTTGTGCTCGTTGACGCATGGCAGCCTCGCTTTCATCATTGGCGGTTAAGGGAAGGGTGATCAGTATGATCAACCCCAGCCATCCCAAAAACATGAAGGCGCTTCGCATATTCACTCCTTTAATTCTTATCTTACGGGTTGACGGTTTTAAGCCTGCCCTGACCATACACAGAACTCAGTTCCTGGTCCGGTGTGCAGCAGGTCAGGAATCCGGAGACGTTTTCCCGCCGGAAACATGGGACTGTTTTTGCCAGGCTTCCCGAAAGGCCTCCCATGCCGCGATGGTCAGTTTGGTAAAATGCCGGCTGGCTTCAATAATCCCGGTTTGATGCTCATCCAGCAGGCGCAGTTGCTCCCGGCGCAGTTGCAAATCCAGCGGCGAGGCGATATTGCGCACATGCCCCAGGCCCAACTGCACCCCCACGTCATAAACCACTTCCGCTAACTGCTGCACATTCCGGAAACTTTTGTTGATCTTTACTTCCTGGTAATTATCCACCCAGGAGTGCACCCAAAAGTTATGTTCCTTAAAACGGAAATAGCCGAGATGATGAAAAGGCCGGTAAGCAATCCGGGTTTGCCCCAGCAAAATCCGGAAAGGGTCCAGGTCGCGGCTGACTTGTATACAGGAAATCCCGCGCAGGTCGCGCACTTCTTTGCATTCCAGGACAATATCATCCAGGGGATCGTCGCTGGCCCCGCGAATGCGCAACAGGTACTTCAGGTCCAGGGCGCTGCCGATGCCCATTTTTAAATAGCCGGCCCGGATCACCCGGAAATAGTCCCGGGTAAGCGTGGGGTCTTCCAGCAATTTGGTTTCGATATACGGCTGCAGGGCCTGGAGCAACTCCCGCTGCTCCGCTTCCGGCATGGGCAGCATAATCTTGGCAATCCACTCAAAATAGGCCTGCCGGTCGTGCTTAAAACCGGCCCGGAAAGTTTGCACGATGGCCGGCTCCGGCGCGGTCAGCGCGGGATTTTGCAGGGCCTGCCGGTAGCCGTTTAAAAAGAGCAGGAAGAGCGAATCGGCCTGGGCTTCCCACTGGTTGGCCTGGCAGGCCAAACGCAGCGACACCCCAAAACGGAGCAGATCGATGATTCCCGGGCCGGTGGAAGAATCGTCGTAATCGGTTAGCCCGCGGCCCAGGTCGGTAACGGCGTACTGCTCGATATGAGCATCGCCGTGGAGATTGAGCGAGGGGGCGTTGGCAAGCATCTTATCGCACTGGCTGCAAATTGCGGAACTGAAGGGAAGGTTGATAAAGCGGAAATACCCGTGCGGCCCGGCTAAAATACGCTCAAGCAATTTGGGGTTTTGGCTGAAATCACGAGTAGCCGGATCAACATAAAGCGCATTTTCCCCGCTCTGGACCTCCGAGGTCCCCTCTCCATCTCCGGCTGCCCGGAGCCGCTCCACAGGCAGCAGCGCGGCAAACAGCAATACCCCCATTAAAATAATACGCAGCATAAAAATCTCCTGAGTCAAATAATCCGACTGATTTGAAATGGAAAGATAACCACTCGGCAATTTAAGAATATACTCTGCAATCGCAGATTTCGCAAATGATCTCGGGAAAGATTCGTTGGACACCTGCCGGTTCAGCTCAAATTGACGGGCGGGGGAAGGTTTGCCGGTTGCGCTGCCCGCTCCCGGGCGGGGATCAATGCCGGTGCAAGTCTTTGTGCATAATTTTACGGGTTTCCAGGAGCCGGTCGTCGGCGGGGAGATCGGCCAACTTTTCGTTCATCCGCTCATCATTTTCCGCTTCCAGCAAATTCGCAATATAGGTGATGACGCTGGCCGGGAATATGCCGTCGTGTTCATAGAGCTCCCGCTTCTTTTTTAAAATACGGGCCGAAGCCGTGCAGCTATTGGGCAGCACCGGCAATTTTTTTAGTATTTTGGGATTTTTAAAGATGTTTCCCGAGACATAGAGCCGCTCGGCCAGCTCCAGCGATTCGGGGCGGCTCATTCCCCACTCGGCGGCCAGGGTAATCCCGGCCAGGAGCAGATGTACGATTGCGCTGCCGTCCGGGGAGCGCAGTTCCACGGTCTGCTGGCTGCCCGATTCGCTGAAATTGCTGCGCTGCCCGGGATTGAGCCGCCGGGCCAGGTTGTCAATCTGTCCCCAGGCCAGGGGCGCCCGGATCATGGCGCTGCGATTCAGGTCGCTCCAGCAGATATGGGTCGGCGCTTCCTGGTTGGGCACCAGCCGCAGGTAGGCCGACGAGGTGGTGTTGCCAAAAGCGGTCAGCGAGTCGGCGTAGCTGCACAGCCCCCCGATCAGCCGCCGGGCCTCCCGGGAAAGCGCCCCGCCGGAGTCCACCATAATGTTCCGGCCCGCTTTGTGCAGTTCCATGTGCACGTGCAGACCGTTGCCGGCAATCCCCTCTTCCAGCTTCGGAGAAAAAGTTGCCACACAACCGTGCCGGTAGGCGATGTTGCGGATCAGCCAGCGCGACAGCACCAGCATGTCGCCCATCTCATCAATCGGCCGGGGTAAAAACTCGATCTCCAACTGCTCGGCGCGCTTGCCTTTGATCTCTTCCAGGTCCGAGCGCACCTCGTTCACGTAGCCCACCTCGCTGTGGGCGTATTTGACCGCCCCGGTAATCCGGGCAATGTGATGCACCATTTCATTTAAAATGGGGCCGCTTTTTACAAACGGGGCGGTGGCGTGGTAAGCGCGTTGCTTTTGCATGGGAAAGATCGATGTGCCGGGAGTACTCAGCAGAAAAAACTCCAGTTCGCCCAGGGCAAACAGCTCCAGCCCGGTTCGTTCCCGGAAAAACCGGTAGGCGCTGCTGAGGATGCTGTCCAGGGCAAACGGCGCCAATTGGCCCTCGCGGGTCAGGTAGCGGCACATAAAATCCAGGCTGCCCGGGTCAAACGGATTTAAAAAGGCGCTCTTGTAGATGGGGGCCACATATAAATCGGAGAGCGAAGTATCCACCATCCCCTTAAACAGGGAAGAACCGTAGACCCGCTCGCCCTCGGCCAAAACCCGCTCCGCCTGGCAAGCGTCGACAACCGGGATCTTCAATTCCTTTAACTTGCCGTCCAAGCCGGTGTAGTGAAAGGTGATCCGTTCGATATCCTTTTTTTTAATGACTTCCAAAAAATCCTCCCGGACAAAGTCGCCCGGGGATTTGTCCAGCAGTACGGAGAGGGGGTTCTCAAGTGCAAAGGAAGCGGGCATCATGTTCTCCTTCCGGTTAAATCGAAAGCGAAATCTCCGGGAAAGAACCGGCAAAGTCAATCGATTTTGATAACTGATGTTACGCGCTTCCCAGTTTTTTGCTGTTGACTCATAGAGAACTCGGAGAAACGATTATAGACCCGTGAATTAGTATGAGAATGAAATTGTTTGAATGTGATGAACGAGTTTCCCATGAAATTTCCCCACCCCGGCCCTCCCCGATTTCGGGGAAGGCCGGGGTGGGGAAATTTCACTTGATAACTGTCCGACTACACAAATACGCCGAAATCAATGATCAGACCAACATCCGCATCAGTAACCGCCGCATAGCCGGCCAACGGCAATTCCCGGCCCGCGAGAATCCACCACTCTTCCCGGTTATTTCTTGACATCTCATCATGACGATGCTTCCTTCAGGCGATGATCATGGTCTTGATTTGCCGGAGACTAAAATTGGCCCTGCCCTTTCCCTATCCGGTTCATCCTGTGAATACCGGTCAAAAAACACCGGAACAGCTAAACTGGAAATTGAAACGGAACCTGTTTGATCCGGGCGGGTGAGGATTTTTCGTTCAAATTGTTTATCCTTGCATTCACGGTCGCCGCACGGCTATATTTTTCCGGATACCAAGGAGAATTATATGAAGACTATTTTTTTGATTTTGCTGATAGGGGCGATAGCGCTGCCCGGTTTCGGCCAGGATCACCAGAAGCTGCAACGGCTGACGGTTTTTTTCACCAATGATATTCACGGCGGCATCGTCCCCCAGAAAGCGGAGTTCCTTAATCCGGAGTTTCCTCCCGTCTTAGGGGGCGGCGCTTCGGTCGCGGCAATTATCTCCGGCGTGCGCCGGCAGGGCGCCCAAGAGGGATTTGAGACTTTGCTCATCGACGCCGGGGATATCTTCCAGGGCACCCTGGTGGGCACCCTCTCCAAGGGCATGGCCGTGGTGGAATACATGAACATGATGAAATACGATGCGGTGACGCCCGGGAACCACGACTTCGACCTGGGCAAGGACAACCTGATCGAACTAATTAAAGCCTCGGAATTCTCCTGGGTGGCGGCCAATATTTATGATGAAAGCACCGGCCAGCCCTGGGAATGGGTAAAGCCCTACGTCATTGTGGAAAAAAACGGGATTAAAATCGGCTTTACCGGCACG
The DNA here is from genome assembly GCA_024275555.1 of Calditrichota bacterium. Classification (GTDB taxonomy): domain Bacteria; phylum Calditrichota; class Calditrichia; order RBG-13-44-9; family J075; genus JAJRYW01. Next base: position 12,936 of record JAJRYW010000098.1, read on the forward strand.
ACCACCCCGGGCACGGAGCGGATGAGTTTTCCGGAGAATATTCGGGGACTGGATTTCCGGAATGAAATCACCTCCCTGCAAAAAGCGGTGGATGAGATGCGCAGCCAGGGCGTGGAACTGATCGTGGCGCTGGTGCACACCGGCCTGCCTTACGACCCCCGGGAAGGCTACGCCCAACTCCGCAAGGACACCTACGAAGGGGTGATGGCTAAAAGCGCCCTGAACGCCATGGAAATCGCCCACTACGTCAAGGGGATCGATTTGCTCCTGGGCGGCCATCTCCACAAAGGCTACCGGGAGCCCTGGGAAGACCCGGTGAATCATACCATCTGCGTGCAAAATTACGGCAACGGGGGCAACCTGGGCTGGATCAACCTCTTCCTGGACCCGGTTGATCATACCCTTGCCGATTTCAGCTACCCGGCCGACCGGAACACCCTTTTGCTACTTCAGCAGGACGAATTCTGGCCGGATGACCAGGTGCTCAAGTTCATCAAAAAACAACAAGCGGTTTATGAGAAGGGCTTCAAGGATATTATCGGGGAAACCCGCACCAGCCTGACCCGTTCCAGCCTGGGCGAATCGCCGATGAACAATTTAATTACCGATGTGCTGCGCGAGCGGGCCGGGGCGGATTTCTCCTTTATGAATTACGGCGGCATCCGGGCCGATCTGAAAGTGGGCCCCTTAACCCGGGAAGATATTTTCCGGGTGCTGCCTTTCGGAAACGAGATTGTCAGCTTCGAAGCGCCGGGACGCCTGATTAAGGAGATTCTGGAGCGCAAGGTTGCCGGGGGGCGGCGCGGCCTGGCCATTTCCGGCGCCAAAGTGGTCATCAATAAATCACTTCCGGATGGGCAGCGGGTGGTTTCCGTGGAGATCAACGGGGCCCTGTTAGACCCGCAGCGGATTTACCGCCTGGCGACCAGCGACTACCTGATGGAAGGCAATTCCGGCCTTTCCATGCTGCGGGAAATCCCGCGCGAGGAAGTGGCCTTTCACGGCCTGCTGCTCCGCGAAGCGGTGATCGAGTATATCCGGGAACACTCTCCGCTGAAAATTAAATTGGACGGCCGCTGGAAGCTCGATGACTCGGCCCGCCCCTCGGCCGAGTGGCTGGAGAAATTCCCCCCGCCCCGGGCGGCCCGCTAAGGAGCCGGCAATGTTGAAAAGAGGAAAAAAGATCGCTTCCTTTGGGGCGCGCATGGCGGGCTATATGGTTATTGCCCGCCTCAGTTGGGGGGCCTTCAACAGCCCGCTCTATTGGCAAAATCACAGGAGCAAGTTCTTTCCCGCGCCCCGCCGGAGCATCTACAAACAGGGGCTCTGCGATTATTTCTTCCGCAACTAAGCAACTTCTGCGACCCCGGCCAGGGCTGACTGAACCAGGCGGGACGCGTTTAGCCTTTTTACGGCTTTGGAGCGGGAGACGGCTCCTCCCCGGGCGGTTCTTCCACAATCTCGATATTCTCGTTAAAAGAATAATCCTTCAGGTATAAAACCAGCGCACTGGGGATCACCTCACCCCCGGGAGATTTTTTTGCCTGGGCGTTGATGCGAAATTCGGAGGGAACAATGATCTGCTCCTGCAACCCCAGGGCCATTTGCACGGCCATGCCGCTGCTGATAAAATCGCCCTGGTAAACCTGGTTTTTCCAGCCGATACAGACCCACTTCCCGGCAATCTCATCATAGACGGGAAGATTGACCACCTTCTGGGAATCGGACTCCCAGATAAAACGCGCCAGCAATCCTCCCCGGGTATAGGTTTCCTTCACCCGGAAACTCAGGGCCGGATCGCCTTCCCGGAAAGAGATTCCCACCGTATCCGGGCCAAATTGGGCAACCGCATTTTCGGGAATATCCCACAGGGGGGGACGGATGCTGTAAATCTCCCAATCGGGGAACACAACTTTGAAATAGCTCTTCAGCTCCAACATACGCATCAGGGCCTGCCGGCGCAGGGAATCGTTTTGGGCAATCGCCTCCGGAAGCGGATGACGGATAAAATAGCTGCCCTTATCGGCGGTCCAGATAAACTTCAGGGGATAGTAGTAACTGCTGTCAGCATACTCGCGGATAAAATTGATGTAAAAGTCTGCCGAAAGCTGGCAGGTAAAGTTCTTAATCTCCGGTTTGCCAATGACATGATAGTAATCCTGAATACGCTGCTTGAAATCCTGCAACGTCTCCTGCGTCCGGCCGGCCCCGGCAAAAGCGGAGAGCACGATCAGGGTCAATAGTATTTTTTTCATCTTTTCTTCCTTCCGGATATTTATCCATCTCGCCCGATACAACAAACTTAACCGTAGATTTCGATATACTAATTCTACTTTAATACTTTTATTGAGACGTGAATTAGTTTCCGAAAAAATGCAATGTATTTGTGTAGTTGCCTTCATGCAATAGTAATGCCTCCCTTAATCCCCCGTTCGGCTGAGCTCACGAGGAAGCCCGAAATCGGGGGGAAACCGGCCTCCCTCCCCGATTTCGGGGAGGGCTGGGGTGGGGAAATTTCATGGGAAACTCGTTCATCACATTCAAACAATTTCATTTTCATACTAATTCACGGGTCTATAAAATAGAAGGCATATTTTCGAACTCCTGGTTTATTGCGCCCCGGATTGGGCTGTATTTTTTAACGATATTATCCCCCGGAGCGTTGCTCCGGGCGGTTCTATGACGCCCCTTCGGGGCTGGAATATCGAAATAGCCCCGAAGGGGCAAAATAAGAAAGCCCGGTGCAAAGCGCCGGAATATGAATAATTTATAGTGTTTAAGCCCCATAGGGGCGACATGAAAACCTAAGTGTTAAAGTAGAACGAATAACGCGCATAAATTTAAGGAATTGTCTCCCGGAGAAAAGTGGTTTTTTATACCGATTTGTGATCGCCGAAAGAGGCAATCCATTTACCTGGGGATCAGCTCCTCGCAGAACTCGCAAAATACGTTTGAGACGATAGAACGCAATCTCTGATTCGATTGACGACCGGAAAATGAGAGGGGTAAAATGGAGGGAAAATTCGGCTCCGCTCCTGCCATTGAGGAGCGGCGATTCCCGATGTACAATTTTCGATGTATGAGACGCGGCAGGGGCCAGCGAATGACTAAAGAATGTCGTGAAAAAGCTAACTGCCGCTCTACTCTGCCGGGGTCAGCAGCGCCGGGTTAGCCGGGGCGGGGCGGGGTTACAGGTTGGAATCGCCGTCCTCCAGGGCCAGGGCCTGGATGTCGTACTTATACATCTTTTTCAGCAACTGGTATTTCCGCATGATATCATCGACATAATCGATGGTCTCCTCATAGCCGTAGAAGTAGCCGAAATTGGGGGCGCCCTGTTCCCAGACTTCCAGGTGCAGTTTCCAGTGTTCGCTGGTCAGCAGGGGCAAACAGGCTTTAACCGCCTCCCAGGTTTGCGGATCGAGTTGTTTGAAGCGGGCGATATCCTGGGCGTCCAGAACCCGGGCCGGGCCGCAATTGTAGGCCGCCAGGGCCAGCTTGAGCCGGTTAAGGCGATCCGCCTTGGGAAAATAGCGCAACTGTTTGTAGAGGTGGTAGATGCCCGCGGTGATGTTCTCACGCGGTTCCTGGGAAATATAGGCGATATCCAACTCCCGGGTAATTTCCCGGGCCGTGTGGGGCGTGATCTGCATTAAGCCCATCGCGCCGACGTTGCTGCGGGCGTTCTCCTTAAACAGGGATTCTTTTAAGATCATGGCAATAATAAGCCGCCAGTCCAGGCCGTACCACTTGGAGTACTTGCGGATCACTCCGAAGTATTTTTTGATCTGCACCGAAAAGTTTCGCGGCAAATGCCGGCGTTGGAACTCTTCGATTTGAGCTTGCTGGCTCTTTTTTTGTGCAATCTCATTCTCGATTATAATTTGCAGTGAATCGGCTTGATTCCCGCCATCCTTCACCGCGGCGGGGTACCGTTCACAGCCCATCACAACCAGAAAAATCAGCAGCCATGCCCAGCTAAAATGTCCTTTAAAGCCACCCATATTCCCTTAATTGATACTCAAACCAATAATCATTCCCACTATCAGGCCAATCATTATGAATATACCGCAAACCACCACTCCTACCGCCAGGTTCCCTTTTTCCAACTCGTTGGGAATCTGGAAATTGGTGATATGGTTGAATAGTTTATACGTTACAATGGCGGCAACGATCCCCAGGATGACTCCTCCCACGGCATAGAGAACGCGTAAAATAAACGGATTGTAGAGACTATCAAACATAGGCAATCCCCTTTCCCTTTGCTAACTATCGGATTGGAATGAGTGAAGGTTAACGATCATAATTTACACCCGGTTCCGGAAACGCGCCATCCCGGGAAGCCGGTTCCGTCTCCGGGCCTCCCCTGCTGCACCGGAAAACTTCCCCCGGCCGATCTCCGGAACGCATCTCGCGCTCATCGGCTCCAACCTGCCGGGAAACGGCCTTCGCGGGAGTAAATCAATCCAACCGAGCCGGTGCACCTCCCCGGGCGGCTAAAATAGTTTATCACCGCTACAGTTTAACTCCAAAAATGAATTTCAGGCAATTCTTTTTTCTTTTTGCTTCACCGGGCCAAAGAGCGGGAGAGCGCCCGGACCAGGACGGTTTTGCCCGGCCAGGTATTCCAGGAGGCCTTGCTGGAGGAAGCCGCTCTTGCGGACGCCTTCCGCCAGGGCGGCTGGGCGGGCCTGCGCCAGCCAGCGCTGCAGCAGCCCGGCTTCCTCGGCGGAAGGGAATTGTTCGTAGATGGCTTCCAGGTAAATCTGAAAGCCCCATTGCCGCCGCCGGGCCGCCCACCCGTGCAGCAGCGGCAAGAGCCCGTTGATCAGGAACTGGCGCAGCCGCACCTGCCCCAGGGTGCGCCCGGGGACGCGCCGGTAACCATAGATAGCGGCAATGGCCTCCTGCAACCCCGTACTTAAGGGCCGCTGCAGAACCGCCGCCCAGGCTTGCAGCAGAACGCCGGGCGAGGCCCGCCGGGCGGCGGCTTCCCGAAGCGGGGCAAACAGGCCGCTGCCGGAAAGATCGTAGTAGATTTGGGCCAGCGCCGCCAGCCGCCAGGGCGGTGCATTGAAGGGCCGCCCGCCGGCAAAACGCCAGGCCGTGGCCGGCAGCAGCGGCTCTCCGGCGGCCTGGCGCACCAGGTGAACTTCTTTTAATATCTCCGGCGGCCAGGCAGACAGCCGCCCCCCGCCGCCCGGCAGAGAGACCGGCAGCAGACCGGCCTTCAGCGCCCAGAACAGCCAGTAACGGCGCGGGGAACGGTAGCCCGGGGGAAGATTTTTTTGCAGAAGCGCGGCGGGACAGCGCCGCAGCAGCGTAGCCATGGCGGCGCTATTGCGACGATAGCCCAGCGCCTCGGCCAGCGCGACTCCGCAGGCGCTCTCCCAGTCGGAATCCCGAGCGTATTCAGCGAGAGTCCCGGCGCGGCGCAGAAAGCGCTCTTCGGCCAGCCGGGCTAACTCCGCCAGGGAAGGAAGCCTCTCCACCGGCCCGCCCCGGGAAACCGGCCGGGATTCCAGGGAGTGGTAATAAGCTATCCAGCGCTCCAGGGGCAGGGCAAGCTGCTCCCGCAGATAGACATGCACAAAACGGCCCTGCAATGCTTCCGGAATGGGCTCGTCCTGCCAGACCAGGTGCGCAACCACCTGCCCGTAACGCTGGTCGTGGTGATGCCCGTGACGGAACCAATCCCGGGGAGAGAGATGAATCTCGACATCGCCGCGATAGCGCAGTCCATCGATCTCCAGGGTTGCCCCCAGGAAATCCGGCCCGTCCCAGGGATTGGCCCGGCCGGGATCGAGGATGGTGATGCTCTGCCCTCCCACGCCGACCAGGGGATTATTCAGCAGGCCGCAACGGTAGCTGTGCTGCAGCCAGGATTCCGGAGGAATCATTGTTGACTCATCGGTTTACGTTTGTTATATTCTCTTTGTAATATAACCTTTGTGATATTTTTTTTCAAGTATTTATTTCCACGGAGAGAAATTGCCGCAGAATTGTGGAGTGTTCCCGAAAAGTAAACAATGAGTGAAGCATGAAACGCGACGCTCGACCTCTCATATGCACCGTATCACGCAATATACTTCACACTACACGTTTCACGTTTTAATCTAAAATAGCATCGCTTTGAGCGCCTATACTTTTTCCGAAACCTTGATTTACGATTTATGATTTACGATTTACGATTTACGATTTACGATTTACGATTTACGATTTACGATTTAAAGTTCATTCGTCATTCGGAAATCGTCAACCATTTTTTAAAAGTCGACAATCCCGGATGGCCGGGAGTCGCTTGAGACCCCGGAAGGGGCTAAAAAGGAGATTGATATGGTAAATCGTCATCAGGTCGCAGAACGAATCCGGCAGGTGATGAGCCGGGCCGGGATGACTCAAAAACAGTTTGCGGAACAGCTTGGGGTCAGCCAGCCGGCGGTTTCGCTGTATTTGCAGGGCCGCATTCCCCCGCCGGAGGTGCTGCTGCGGATTGCCCGGGTGGGCAAAAAAAACATGGAATGGTTGCTGACCGGGGAACCGGAAACACGGCCCGGCCGGGTGCAGGAAGCGACGCCCCCTTACGGGGAAGAAGCCGAACTGTTGGAAATCTGGCGGGAACTGCCCGGGGCGGTGCGCCAAAACATACTGACCCTGCTCCGGCATCTTTCCCGGTAAAAAAACAGGCGCGCCGTTAAAAAATTGTCAACAGCTCTTGTCTGTTTTCATAAAAGCGCTATGTTTTATTCGCCGCAATGGAGGCTTTTTATCATTTTGTGTGGCCGGATAATTCTCTATTCTTCAAACAAAATCACAGGATCAGCAGGAGTATCGCGCATTGAGAAAACCAACGGTCGCCGGGCAAAACCCTAATGGCGGCTTGGCTGTATTTTGGCGCTTCCAAATCATTGAAATTGGGAATATCTAAACTTATTTGACTTAACCGTTCAAGTTTTGGGGCCGGCGGAGAACGACCCTGGCGAACCGGAGAAGAAAGAATTGATCCTGTCATCCTGTCGAAAAGGTATAAGTATTAACGGTTTACCCACAGCAAAAGACAGAACACCGGGATTTGTTGCAGCGGAAACGTCTCCCAGCGGGTCCGCGGGGGAGATCGAGTAAAGCAGCCGAACAAGGTCTGTACTGCTGCTATAATAATGCCTCTGCCCTGAAAACAGCAAATTTGTTTAATAGACCTTATTACCTTTTAAAGAACTGTAATTATTAACTTTAAAAAACCACTGTCATTTCGAACTCCAGGGACGGAGAGAGAAATCTGTGCGTATTCGACATTAAATTTGCTGAAATAATTGTAA
>JAJRYW010000099.1 GCA_024275555.1 Calditrichota bacterium
TAATGTCCCCCCTTAATCCCTCCCGGCTGGCCGGGAGGGAAACCGGCCTCCCTCCCCGATTTCGGGGAGGGCCGGGGTGGGGAAATTTCATGGGAAACTTGTTCATCATATTTAAACAATTTCATTTTCATACTAATTCACGGGTCTATAATTTTCCTCCAAGTCTACATAACCAATGCCGGAAGTGCAAGTAGAATCATTCCCTTAGCCCCCGTTTCCGGGAGCGTCGTTCTATGGCGCCGTCATAAAAAATGCTCCAAGTTAAGCGCCCGGGGCGTGAACGCCGACAAAATGGTCGTCGATTTCGGATTGTTGGAGTAATGGAGGGGTGAATTTCCCAATACTCCAACAATCCGCTTTTTCCAGCCGGGTCTGAAAAAAATTTTCTCCTCTTCGGGGCAGGCGGAATAGCAACAAAAATTAAATGATTGATTTTGCCGGACGAATCCTTAAATTTGCTTCAAGGAGTTGATATGCAAGAAAAAATCAATCAGATCATTCGTTATTTGCTCAAAGAAATCTCTGAGTACGGGGGTGTTCATGGCCCGAATATCGAGAAGCTATCTCGGCAATTGATCAAGGAAGGATATACGGAGCCGGAAATTCATCAGGCGGTGGAGTGGGTAATTACCAACCTGGGCGAAGAAAACCTGCCGGCCGACTACCCCACCCCTGCGGCGGAAACGCCCTCTTTGCGGTATCTGACGCCGGAAGAGCAGGTTTTTTTTTCCAAAGAAGCCTACGGCTACTTAATTCAACTGCAATCATTACGGATATTAGACCCATTGCGTGTAGAACATATTATTGAGTATTCTGTCCTGGGCGGGTTAGACAAAGTAGATTTGGAAAATTTAAAGAGCATCACAGCCCAGGTGCTGTTAGGAAAAGAAATCGGAACTTTCAATACGGACGCAGTGTATCACCCTGGCAATGACCGGATAAACTAAAGCGAGACTTATGACAAAGAAGAACGCCAAAAAGCTGGTAATCGTCGAATCGCCGGCGAAAGCAAAGACGATAAATAAAATTTTAGGTAAAGATTACAAAGTAGCAGCGTCGGTAGGACATGTAATTGACCTTCCTAAATCCAAATTCGGGGTCGACCTGGAAAACGGCTATCAGCCTCAGTATACGGTGATCAAAGGCAAGAACGAGATCATCAAACAATTGAAGAAAGAGGCCGAGAACGCCAGCGAAGTGCTGCTGGCCACAGACCCCGACCGGGAAGGGGAAGCGATTGCCTACCTGGTGGCGGAAAAAATCAAAACCGTAAACCCCAATATCCATCGGATTGAATTCAACGAGATCACCAAACCGGCAGTGTTAAAAGCGTTGGAAAATCCGCGTGAGATCGATCTGAACCGGGTGCAGGCGCAACAAGCGCGGCGGGTGATGGACCGTATCGTCGGCTACCAGGTCAGCCCGATTCTCTGGAACACGATCTACAAAGGCCTCAGCGCCGGACGGGTGCAATCTGTGGCGCTGCGGTTAATTTGCGAGCGCGAGGCGGAGATCGACGCGTTTACAGCGGTGGAATACTGGAGCCTGACCGCCAACCTGGAGACAAACTCCCAAGAAACCTTTGCCGCCAAATTGGTCAAAATCGGCAAACAAACCCTGGACCCCAACAAATTCCGGATTGGCAGCGAGGGAGAAGCGCAGGAACATTATCAGAAGCTGCTTAAAGAGACCTATACGGTAGCGGATATCCGCAAGGAAAAGGTAACCAAAAAGGCTCCGCCGCCTTTTATCACCAGCACTTTGCAGCAGGACGCTTCCCGGCGTTTCAGCATGTCCACCGCCCGGGTGATGTCCACCGCCCAGAAGCTCTACGAGGGGATTAACCTGGGCGATAAAGGCAATGTGGGTTTGATTACCTACATGCGCACCGACTCCACCCGGATCAGTTCCGAGGCGCTGCATTTTGTCCGTAAATATATTGAAGAGCGTTACGGTGCGGATTACCTGCCGGCGAAACCCAATTTTTACCGGGCCAAGAAATCCGCCCAGGACGCCCACGAAGCAATTCGCCCCACCTACATCAGCCCGGAGTTTGAGCCCCAGAAGCTGAAACCTTTTTTAAGCGCCGAACAATTTAAAATCTACGACCTGATCTGGAAACGCTTTGTAGCCAGCCAGAGCAAACCGGCCATCGGGGAAAAGATGACCATCGATGTGAGTGCGGGAGAGTACCTGTTCCGGGCCAGCGGCGAAGTGATTACCTTCCCGGGATGGCTGGCGGTGTATCAGCTTAACCAGGAAGAAAATCATGACGAGGATCAAAGCGGGCTGCCGGAGAACTTGCCCAGGAAAATCAGTAAGGGAGAGAGGCTCGCCCTGCTGGAATTACTGCTCAAGCAACACTTCACCAAGCCCCCGGCGCGCTATACGGAAAGCACCCTGGTCAAAACGTTGGATAAATTAGGTATCGGCCGCCCCAGCACCTACGCCCAGATTATCTCCACGCTGCTTAAACGCACCTATGTAGAAAAAGAGAAACGGGCGCTATTGCCCACGGAATTGGGCAAGACGGTGAACCGGCTGCTGGTGCAGCACTTCCCGGAGCTTTTTAATGTGGAATTTACCGCCGAGATGGAAAACGAGCTGGATAAAATCGAGCAGCATGAAGCCTCGTATCAAAAAACACTGGATAGTTTCTACTTCCCCTTTAAAGAACGTCTGGAAGGTGTAAAGGGCAAGGTCAAAGAAATCAAGCAATCCCTGCAAAAACCCAGTGAAGAGACCTGCGACCTCTGCGGAAAACCCATGGTGATTAAGTGGGGGCGCAACGGGCAGTTTTTAGCTTGCAGCGGTTTTCCGGAGTGCAAGAACACCAAACCGCTGGAAGAGCAAGAAGCTCCGAAAGAGACCGACGAAAAATGCGAAAAATGCGGCAGCCCGATGGTTATTAAGCGGGGGCGATTTGGGGAGTTTATGGCCTGTTCCCGCTATCCGGAGTGTAAGAACACCAAACCGATCACGACCGGAGTTCCCTGCCCGGAGGATGGCTGCTCCGGACAAATAGTGCAGCGACAATCGCGCCGGGGAAAAATCTTTTACAGTTGCAGCGAGTATCCCAAATGCAAATTTGCGCTCTGGAACCGGCCGACTCCCCGGAAATGTCCCAAGTGCGACTATCCCTTAATGGAAGAGAAGACCACCCGGAAAGACGGATTTTTCCTGCAGTGCCCGCAGTGCAAGCATAAAGAGATGGTCGATTCTCTTCAACAATAGATGATTTCGGCAGCCTTGCCGGAATCCACTAAATGAAAAGGCCTGCTGATGTGGGTTGATTTAGACCGTTTTTTGCAGTACCTTGAGTACCAGAGACGGTATTCCGGGCATACTGTGGTTTCCTATCAGAATGACATTTCGCAGTTTATTCAGTTTGCCGAGACGAAACTCCAATCGCAATCCATCCACCCCCGTGAAGTTGATACGAACTTGGTCCGGGAATTTTTAGCCGCCTTGCTTAAAAATGATTTGGAACGACGCAGTATTGCCAGAAAATTATCGGCGCTGAAATCATTCTTTCGTTATTTGCAAAGCAACGGAATAACCCCGGTGAATCCGGCAACCGTTCTCTCGGCGCCAAAACAAAAAAAGAAACTTCCCACGGTGCTCAGCATCGATGAAGCGCGGCGACTGATGGAACTGCCGCCCAACGACAACTACACCGGCGTGCGCGACCGGGCTGTTTTGTAACTGCTCTACGGCGCCGGGATGCGTTTAGCGGAACTGTTATCGCTTACTATAGAGCAAATTGACTGGAGCAATGAACATATTCGGGTAATGGGAAAACGGCAGAAAGAGCGGATTGTCCCGCTGGGACGTTGCGCCAAAAAAGCCTTGCTGCTCTATTGGGATATTCGTAAAAAAGAGCTGAAGGAATTGGCAAATCAATCGACAGTGTTTCTAAGCAAGAAAGGTAAGCCGCTTTACCCATTAGCAGTGCAGAAGATGACCAAGCGGTATATGGAGATGCTATCGGAACAAGCCCATTTAAGTCCTCATGTATTACGGCACACCTTTGCAACCCACCTGTTGGACCAGGGCGCGGATTTATTGGCAGTCAAGGAATTGTTAGGCCACGAAAGCCTTTCCACCACCCAGATTTACACTCATGTAAGTATGGAACGGATCAAAAAAATATACCGGCAGGCGCACCCGCGTTCTGCCAAAAGCAAATAAACTAACCACGGAGGTCCACAATGAACTTAACGATCACGGCCCGTCATTTTAAATTAAAGGATGATTTGCGCGCTTATGTGGAAGAGAAAAGCCGTAAATTAACTCGATTTTTCGACGGCATCATCGACATGGAAGTGATCCTCGGCTGGGAAAAACAAACCCGCTACGTGGAGATGATCATCAAAGTTCACAAAGATCGCATCGTCATTAAGGAGACGACCGAAGATTTACGTAAATCCTTTGACCTGGTGCTCGACAAAGCGGAGCGTCAGTTAAAAAAGCATAAAGAAAAACTGCGCGATATAGAGAAAGATAAAATCACCTCGGCATAGCATTTCCATCGACGTTAATGAAAGGGGATATCTTCGGGTATCCCCTTTTTCTTTTGTCTCCGCAGATAATATGTGTAAATTTGCGGATGTTTGGCTATCATATTAGGAAGAACAACTATGTTACGAGGAAAACTCACCGTCGGCCGGCTTTACAAGGACAACCGGCAAAAATTAAAGTTGGAATTGATGACCTCCGACGCCGGTTTTGAACGGGAAATACCGGAAGGCGAAGTGCATCGTCCCGGGCTGGCGCTGGCCGGATTTTTAGAGCCGTTTACCTACGGCAGAGTGCAGATTTTAGGGAATACCGAGATTCGCTATTTGAACAGCCTGGAACCGGAGCAGCGCCGGGAATCGCTGGAGCGGGTGCTACAGTTTGAAATTCCCTGTATTATTGTTACCGAGTCCAACGATCCGCCCCGGGAACTGATCAAGATCGCCACGCGCCGCTATATTTCCATCTTCCGCACCAGCTACGATTCCACGCTTTTGCAACATCTGCTCAGCGATTATCTCCAGCAGGTCTTTGCTCCACAGGTCACCGTTCACGGCACGTTGGTGGATGTGTACGGCATCGGCCTCCTTTTGTCGGGGAAGAGCGGCATCGGCAAGAGTGAAATCGCCCTGGATCTGATAGAACGCGGCCACCGCCTGGTCGCCGACGACCTGGTGATCATCACCAAAAAGGCGGAAGAAATCCTGATGGGCGAAGCGCGGGACATCTCCGAACATTTGCTGGAGATTCGCGGCCTGGGGCTGATCGACATCCGTCAAATTTTCGGTATTCGTGCCGTTCGGATTCACAAGCGAATTGAAGTGGAAGTGCAATTAGTGGAGTTTGACCCCACCGCCAATTACGATCGCACCGGCCTGGATGAACAGAACACCAGTATTCTGGGTGTGGAAATTCCCCAGGTCGTTTTGCCGATTAACCCCGGGAAAAACATCACCGTTATTGCGGAAACTATCGCCATGAACCAACTGCTAAAAGTACATGGCCACCATACACCACAGGAATTCAACAAACGGCTGATGCAAAAAATGCAACGTCAGGAACGGGAACATTTGCGTCGCCTGAAGACCCGGGATTTTCTGGACAAGGACTTTGAATAGATGATTACAGGAATTCTGATCTGCCACGGTCAATTAGCATTTGAAATGATTAACGCGGCAAATAAAATTTTTGGAAACGCCCAACAGCTTTATCCCTTCAGCAACGACTTCCTGTCTCCGAAGGTGCTCTTCGAGCAGGTACAGCAAGTGGTGGAGCAGCATCGTTCGCAAGGGGTAATCATTATGGTGGATATGCGCGGGGGAAGCTGTTGGGCGGCCGCCAAGATGCTTTCCAAAGATTCTCCCGGGGTGCATGTCATTTCCGGTGTGAATATCCCTATGCTGATCTCCTTTCTCTCCAAGCGCGAACGTGTTTCTGTGCAGGAACTGCCGGAAGTGCTGGAGGCCGACGGCCATCGCGGTATTTGCCTCGACTAAACGGCTAAGGAAACAATAAGTTACCTCACTATTTCATCCGCCAAAAATCCTCGCCGACAATTTCATTATTTCTTGACAACCCAATATGGGGTTATTATATTTGCGCACGCTTTGAGGCAATGCCTCGGGAAGTTGCGAGAGTAGCTCAGCTGGTAGAGCATAACCTTGCCAAGGTTAGGGTCGCGGGTTCGAGTCCCGTCTCTCGCTCAAGGAAAGCAGTACTTGTTGGCAATCGGCAAGTACTTTTTTTATTGCGTTGGCTGCCCGGGTGGCGGAATTGGTAGACGCAAGGGACTTAAAATCCCTCGGAGCTTATACTCCGTGCCGGTTCGAGTCCGGCCCCGGGTACTCTGTAAAAACAATTACTTAAGGCTGGTAAAAATTGCTTCTGCCAGCCTTTTTTTTTGAGCGAAAATGGCAAAGTGGTAATATAAATTTTCACGGGGCGTCTCTCTTCCACCGGGTAAGTTCCGGTTGCACCGGGTCGCCCACCGCTGCAGCGCGGCTACCTAAAGGTCTGTTGAAGCTTAACAAAACAACCACTCCGGCAAGATAAAGGGTGTATTTTAAAATAATCAACCTTGACTCGCTCCATCCTTGGTAATAAACTGATCACTGACCTCTCAACATTATTTCGTATTAAAAGCATATCATTATTTTGTCAACAACTGGATATCTCTTTCTTGTTGTTGACAAAGGTTGTCATCCTGGTGAATCGGCTTTTCTCCATTGGTGGAACAACACATGATAAAGGTAAATTCTCATTCGGTTTCAACCGGCAAATTAACTTTCTTCCTGCTGGTGATAGTCCAATTTTCTCCCCAAACGGCTGGAGTCAATCTTCCGGTGCTCGATTTTCTCATCTGGGCGTCGAACACGGTCTATCGCAAAATTCCGTGCAGACGATTCTTGAAGACCACCGGGGATATTTGTGGATCGGTACATTGGACGGTTTAAATCGTTATGACGGTTACCGGTTTCAGGTATATAATCATTCGCCCTGGGACTCAACCTCCCTGGGGCATAGCAATGTGATGCGAATTGCTGAGGATGGTCAATTTCCCCAGGGCGTTGTCCTTTGCTGCAACATTAAGCCCCGTTGGGGCAAAAAGGGGACGCTTGATATTATAAAAACTGCACATTGACATAGCTAAAACTGACCGGGAATCCCGACCCCGAAGGGGGCAAATAAGATAGCGAAGGGCAACGCCCTGGGTACCAATGATGCGCAATGTGTCATCCGCCCTGAAGGGGCATAATAAACCGCCGACAGGGTTAAACCGGAGCCACCGACCCCAAAGGGGTCAAATAAGATAGCGAAGGGCAACGCCCTGGCAACAATGAGGCGTCAATTACCCCACGCCCTGAAGGGGCATTATAAATTGTTTTGGTTCATCTATCCATCGGATTTGAGAAAGGAGTTAATCGTGCCACAAAGTTTATCGAATATTCCGATTCATATCATTTGGAGCACCAAAGACCGCCAACCATTCATCAAGCCCGAAATTGAAACAGAATTGTTCCGCTATATGGCTTCGATCTTTCGAGAATACGAATCTCCCGCGCCGGTAATCAATGGAACTGAAAATCATGTGCATATTCTTTCTATACTGTCCAGAAAGATCACTGTTGCAAAACTGGTAGAAATGGTAAAAAAGGGCTCTTCAAAATGGATCAAAACAAAAGGCGTAGATTATCAGAATTTTTATTGGCAGAGTGGTTATGCTGCATTGGGAATCGGTCAATCAAATATTGAAGGTTTAAAAAGATACATTGCTAATCAAAAAGAACATCATCGCAAGAGAACCTTTCAAGAAGAATATATTGCATTTTTGAAAAAATACAATATTGAATATGATGAACGGTATGTTTGGGATTGATACCTGGAATCATTTGATTGCGCCCTTTCAGGGCTTGGTCTTCCACGGGTAACCCATTTTCCCAGGGCGTTGCCCTTCGCTGCCACATTAAGCCCCGTTGGGGCAAAGGGAAGACAAAAGATCACAATTATAAAAAATGCACAAGGCTGATTGTTATGCTCCTCCAGAGAAGCCCCCCGACCCCAAAGGGGTCAAATAAGATAGCGAAGGGCAACGCCCTGGTGAGAAAGACGCAATCGAATTCCCCCCGCCCTGAAGGGGCACA
>JAJRYW010000005.1 GCA_024275555.1 Calditrichota bacterium
GGGAAACTCGTTCATCATATTTAAACAATTTCATTTTCATACTAATTCACGGGTCTATAATACTTGAACGGTCTTTAACTTTTGGCTCTCGCAAAGCCGCCAGGAACGCAAAGCATTAAATTGAGGATAAAACTTTTTGAGTGCATCGACTGCCGGCCCCTTTGGGGTGTCGATGCTGCACCAACGTCCCAAAGGCGCCGGCAGTTGATGCACTCCCAGACGCTGGGACCCGAATCAACACGCGCCCAACAAGAACAATGGTCATACGGCGCGAACCTCAACGATCAGACTTCATGACGATGATTCATTTCCACGTATTCCCGGGGATAATGGCCCCGGTAGATATTCCCCAGGTGGCCGTCGATGGCGATCGGGTCGCCCACGCGGAAGGTCTGGCCGTTGATGGAGCAGTATTTCCGGGTTTCCTCGACGGTCAGTTCCCGGCATCCCACGATGCAGACTTTGCCCAGCCGGGCGGCCGTGACCGCGGCGTGGGAAGTTGCCCCGCCCCGACCGGTCAACAGGCCGTCGCAGCGGAAGATCATCCCGATGTCATCCGGAACCGTATCCGGCCGCACCAGGATGATACTCTCATCCGGGTATTTCCGGGAAAGCTGCTCCAAATCCTGCATATCAAAAGCCAGGCGGCCGTTGAGCGCCCCGCCCCCGATGCCGATCCCCCGCCCTACCAGGTGCAGCTTATCCGGCGGCGCCGAAAAAATATAGCGCTTTTTATCCTCCTGGATATTCTGGGCCCGGGTTTGCAGGATGTATAAATCCTCCGGGTGCTCGCTTTCAAAGGTAAACTCAATTTCCTGGTGGCTAAAGCCATGCTTTTCGACCAGGTCGGCAGCCAGTTCCAGCAGGCGCTGGTAAATCTGGGGAAAGGCGACTTCCAGGGAAAACCGCGCATGAGGGTACATAGTCTCGCGATGATATTCCACCACCGGAAACGCATGTACTAGGCCGGCGACAATATCTTCTCCCTGGCTGCGCAGGGTAAACTCGCCGTAAAGGTTGATGCCGGGCAGATTGCGATGGGGATCGTGGGTAAAGAGCACCCCGGTTCCGGAGCGGCCGTTGATATTTCCGAAGACCATCTTCTGCACAATCACCGCGGTTCCCCACTCCCCGGCAATTTGCAGGTTTTCCCGGTACACTTTGGCCCGTTCGGAATCCCAGGAATCGATCACCACCCCGATGGCCTGTTTCAGTTGCGCCCGGGGTTCTTCTTCAAAGTGGATATCATGCTCGCGCAACATGCGTTTGTAAGCGTAGGCCATGGAGCGCATCTGCTCGGTGGTAAACTCTTTTTTCTTTTGAATATTATAGCGGTTTTTGAAATCGATCATAATCCGGTCGAAGCGGTCCCGCTCGATGCCGTGGGCCATCCCCCAGCTTTGCAGAAAACGGCGATAGCAATCCCAGGCCGTCCAGCCGAAGCGGGCGCTTTTTCCCAGCGTTTCCACGATCTCATCATTCATCCCCACGTTCAGGAAGGTGTTCATCGCCCCGGGCATGGAGATGGCCGTGCCGGCCCGCACGGAAAGCAGCAGGGGGCGTCTGGAACTGCCAAAACGGCGTCCGCTGAGTTGCTCCAGGCGGTTCAGTTCTCGCCAGAGCAGCCGGTTAAATTCCTGCCGGATGTGCGGGTGCTTCCAGATTGCCTCGCGGTGACGAAACATCTCGGTGGTGATCACAAACCCCGGCGGCACCGGGAAATCCAGCTTGTGCAGTTTCTTCAAAAAATAGGCTTTTGCCCCTAAAAAAATCTGGTTGTCCATCCGCTCGGTATCTTTGTACAACGGACTGATAATCAAATCCGGGTCAAAGCTCATAATATTATGGATGAGTTCCGGCGGCATATTATCGACCATGGTCTGGAGGGTGTGGATAATCCGGGCGATGAAATTATCCAGGGTCTGCACCAGGAAGGCCGAGGTGAGCACATCCCGGTAAAACTCCTCCGATTTTTTATGCAGCACCTGGTTCCGCTCCGCATCATTCCATTTCCCTTGCGGATCATAAACCTGGGGGATGATCACCTTCAGCGGCTCATCATAAATGCGCAGAAAATACTCTTTGATGATATCCTTGACATTCTGGGCCATAAACTGGAAGATATTGATATACTGGTCGAGGGAGAAACTGGAGGAAGTCAGGCTGTATTTAAACATCATCAGGTTGGATTCCAATCCCTGGTTGGTGATGCCGTCTAACTCCAGCCCTTCCCGGAACAGCTCCAGGGCCGCTTCGATGCGGCGCAGGGTCTTGGCGGTAATATAATCCGGGTTGATATCCTCAATCAGCTTATCGATGAGTTGCGAAAACACCCGTTCCAGGCGAAAGGTCAGCCCCAGGGCCTCGAACTTAGGCTCATGATAAGTGCCGTACATGGAAGGAATGCCCACCGCGACATGACGCTTATAATAGATGTTTTCCCACCCTTCACTGGGTTTGGCGTCTTCAATGATTTCTTTCAGAACGGCCAGGAAGCGCAGGATTTTGCTCAAGGCTGAATCCAGCCGCTCGTTTTGGAGGTCGGCGGCAAGCCGGTCAATCTCATCGGCCTTAAAAAAACGGTGTTTGCGGAGCATCCCGATGATGTCGGCGGCGTCGAAACTGTATTTCTGGCGCAGCAGGGCGTAGATGCGCACCAGGTAGGTGATCCGTTTTTTATCCCGCTCCACCTGCTTGCCGGACATTTTTTCCAGCACCGGCTCAATATCAGCCAGTTCTTGTTCCAGCAACGCTTCCGGGGTGCAGTTCAGTTGCCGGCAGAGCCGTTTGACGATCTTGTGGATCGGCTGAAACCACTGGCTGTTCAGGTCAATGGCGTTGACCACGTTGACAGGCAGGTATTTTTTGAGCGGCTCCAGATCGCCGTCGTACCAGAAGCGGATAATTTTGCGGGTCAGGTCGATGTGGGTGTTGTTGCTCTCGGTATGGGTTTGTTTGCGCAGGAAATGGAGCAGCCGGTCGCGCCGGTGGCATAGCTCATCGATGGCAGTGGTGACCTCGCGCAGTTCCCCCTCGGCGCCGATCTCCCGGAAATAGACCGGAAAAATCCGGGCCAGTTGTTTGATCCGCTTGTAGAGCGAGGCAATCTTAGAGTTGAGCAGCTTGGTAATATCCAGCTGAAAAAGATCGGTGTCGGAAATAAAGATGCCGCCCAGCCGCAAATTGACAATCAGGGCGGAGAGCAGTTTGCGCATCCGGTCCGGGGCGTATTCGATCAACTCCAGCCACACCCGGATATTCTTAACGTGATTGGGGTCCACTTCCAGCTTCCAGTCCTCGGAAACATTGATCATCCCCGGGTGGACAAAGCCGAACTCGATCAGCATTTTTTCATAGGTATCGATGATCTCCTGCTCGCCGGTGTCGACCACTTCCTTTCCCAGGGTGAGCAGGCAATCCAGGATGGTGCCGATATGCTGCTCTTTCAGTTCCGAGAACAGGCGGAATATGCTTTCCAGGAATTCCATCAATTCCGGGAGGTCCAATTCATCATGCACATTGCGCAGCAACCGGTTGATATCCCAGAGCAGGTTGTCCTTCAGATGATACATCCCCGGCACGTTGAGCAGGTAAAAGATGTAATGAATTTTTTCCAGGGCGGTTTCGAACTGGTCGGAGAAGCGCCGGAAATGGTTGGCGATGTCATCAAAGGAAGGCAGGTCGGCAATCCCCTGCCAATTTTCGGTCTGGGCAATGCGGGCGTCTAATTGATCAAAGGAATGCACACCGATATGGCGGATTTTTTCCCGGTAGTCCTGCTGGAAGCGCTTTTTATTGCGCTCATACCACCCCCCGGCGTCGGAATTCTCGCGCCAGAAACGGGCGCAGCGGGTCAGCACTTCTTTGGTCAGGCGGAAACAGACCTGGTGAAACGGCTCCAGGCGGGCCACTTTGCTTAAATAGGATTTGAAGTAACGCGAGGAGTGGACAGCGATCCGTTCATGATTCTCCAGGGCCTCTTCCAGCAACTCCAGGCAGCGATGCAAAACACTCAGGGGCGGATCGGGCTGTTCGGCCAGGGCGCCGGCAAATTCCAGCAGGGTTTGCAGCACATGCTCCTTTAAGGCGTCGCTGATCTCCCGCTCCAGCAATTCCCGGAAAATACCCAGCAACTCATCCAGGGCCTGTTCGGCTTCCGGGAGGCCCAGGTAGAACCAGCGGTCCCCCAGGGCAATTTTGCGCAACTGCTCCACCACCACCTCGTGATTGGCGTAAGGGTGATGAAACTCGTTGAAAAACTCCCGGGCGCGGTTGTGAATCCCGTACTTGGATTCCGAGAGCGAAATAAACCACCGGTGGGCTTCCGGGATATCGATTTCGCCAACACGAGTCTGCTTGAGATTGTCTTCTAAAGCCTTCGACGTAAAAGTCGGTTTCATTGAAAATCCTCGCTGGAGACGCTGCTTTTAGTTTCGATCAATCCAAACGAAGTCTTAGTAAGTGTCAGAAATAGCCGCTACAGGCGCAGGCAAGAAGCATCCGTTCCGGTTCCGCACGGCCCAAATTTGAGGCATGAACAGCAGTTAAGCAACTGATAAAAATTCTTGGAGTGGTCTTATCTGACAAGGCCGGCAGAGCCTGCTTTTTTACAGCAACCCCATGATTCCTGGTAAGCATGTTTTCAATATGTTTATAGGGGATTTAGCTCAGCGAAACAAGGAAATATTATTTGATATATGGAACTGGATGGTTATATTAATTTTCAAGACATGAGTTCTGTGGGAGAAAGTGAAGCAGAATATTCGCATGAGAATAATCAATGATTAAGTAATTGCTATTAAATAATCGACACTTTTCATATATTACCTTCATGAGGTTCATTACACTAAACGACGAAGAAAAAGCCGCTCTGGAAAATAGCTGGCGAAAGAGTGCAAAACACCATTTAAGGAAAC
>JAJRYW010000100.1 GCA_024275555.1 Calditrichota bacterium
AGCTTCTCGATGCCGGGCGGATGAGCGGGATATGCGACGCCATCGTCATGGGCGGCGGTTCGTTTCGGGTTCGGCGGATGCGGATAGGCCAAAGCAGGCAGGCGGTTTCCACCGCCGAGATAGAGGTTACCGCGCCGGACGTAACCATTCTGGACGGCCTGATAGAAAAAATCGTTCGCCTCGGCGCGCGGCTTCCGGCTGGCGAAACGACTGACGCGAAACTGGAGCGTGTCGTTAAAGACGGCGTGGCGCCGGACAGTTTTTACAGCACAACCATTTACAAAACCGAGGTTCGGGTAAACGGCGGGTGGGTGGAAGTTTCCGGACAGCGTATGGATTCCGTTGTGGTGGTAGCCGGCGGCGAGGCGCACTGCGAACTTCTGCGGAATATCAAAGCGGGCGATATGGTGGTAACCGGCAGTGACGGCATACGGCTTGTCCGCGAGACGGCGCGCGCGGAGCATGGCGAAGGGTTCGGGTTCATGCAGTCCGGCATTTCCAGCGAACGGCGGGTGGAGCTTTCCATCGGGCGGATCGCGTGGGAGATGAACCATATAAAAAATATCGGCGGGAAGATAATCGTGCTTGCCGGGCCGGTGGTGGCGCATACCGGCGGGAGCGGGCATCTGGCATGGATAGCGCGGAACGGCTACATGCAGGGGTTCCTCGGCGGGAACGCCATCGGTGTGCACGATATCGAAA
Source organism: Calditrichota bacterium (assembly GCA_024275555.1). GTDB lineage: Bacteria > Calditrichota > Calditrichia > RBG-13-44-9 > J075 > JAJRYW01. The sequence continues at coordinate 703 of JAJRYW010000100.1, forward strand.
CGGCCCTGCTCGGGACGAGCCTGGGGGTGGACCTCAAAACCGGCAAACAGCTCGAAGGCGGGCATCGCAACCACATGAAGGTTATCAATACGATTCGCAAAGCAGGCTCCATAAAAACAGCGGTCGAAAAGGGGATTCTAACGTCCGGCTTATGTTACGAACTGACGAAAGGGGAAATTCCGTACAGCCTCGCCGGAAGCATAAGGGACGACGGCCCGCTACCCGAAACGGAAATGGATATGATAAAAGCGCAGGCCGATTACGCCCGAATTATAAAGGGGGCGGACATGATTCTGATGCTCTCCTCGATGCTCCACTCCATAGGAACCGGCAACATGACGCCCGCCGGAGTCCGGCTTGTCTGCGTCGATATCAACCCGGCCGTCGTAACAAAACTCGCCGACAGAGGAAGCCTTGAATCGACAGGCATCGTAACCGACGTCGGCCTCTTCCTCACCCTCCTCACCGCCAAACTCAAACGGATGATTGGAAGGTAAATATGCCATCATTTGTTAACTGAGGCATTCTATTATTAACCCACACATCAAACTTTTCCTTGATTGTTGCAACAGTAGCACGAGGCATAGCCTGCTTAATCCTTTCTGCGGACTGCTCTAATGCGATTTGGTCTGGGTTTACGATGAGCCATTTCGACTCGCCAATTGGCAAATTATCTTCTACCTTGTTTAGTGATGACAGTAGAAACTTGTCCATTTGGCACTCAAAAGACATGCCTACAACAACAAAAAGGCGCTCCCAAATCATCTGCCCGAATGCGACGTTAGCTTCTACCGATGATACTCGCATTCTGAGGGGATCTTCTTCCAAAAGAAATGGACTCCGATTTGAATTGTCCTCAAGTATCTCGACCGTTCCATTTAGATGATCCACGTGACTATCAGCAAGCCACTTCGGAAGATTTTGCAAATCAAGAGCGTGCATTTCTCTCTGTAACAAATAATCCCAGTTTGTCGTAATAAATTGATGGCGCCATGGCGAGACAGTATTGCTGGAAAGAATCTGCAAAAATGATTTATATGGCGTTGTGTTTATGTAGCGTTGATTCATCTCGCCTGTAATCGCTTGTTTGATTTTCTCAATCTTTACATCTCGCTCCAGTAGCTTCCAAGACTCAGGTACGCCCCAGCAAAGGTTGCACGCTATCGATGCACCGCGACCTATTAACCAAACACATTTACTCATACATTAATTCCATAGGGATAACCTTTGATTTTACCCCTAAAAGCTGGAATATTTTTATTACCAAGTTTCACCCAACATTAAGGATTGTGCGCGCCGATGGATTGATCGCCCTGATAAGTTCCTCCAGTTTGGAAACTCCCGGCTCCGCTTTTGCCTGCTCATACCGCGCGTAACCGTTTTTGGATTTCGCGCCGAGATTGTTTGCAACCTGGCTCAAGGATACAATGCAAGAAAACGTCCTCCCAACTAGTCATGAATCTTCTGCAATCTTCCAGTTTGTGGAATCTATACGGCTGATAACCCCTTTTGGCGCCGATCCTTCTAATTGAACCCAGGATTCTCCTTTTGCAAAATTGCGTGTGAAAATTGCGATGGAATCCTTTTTAGTCATTTTTGACGGATAAATAATTCCTTCTATACCAGCTTCCTGAACCATCTGCCCCAATACCTGCGAATTGGCAGGCACATCGTTAAACATGGGGTTTACGCGCCAGTTTGCATCTAAGATATTATCACGAAGCAATTTGGGGTCTTTTATGATTGAAGGCGGAGGTTTAATTCTTAACTCCTTCCCCAATTTTTTTATTCCTGTCGGAATTTTAAAATTCTTTGTCAGGTTTATCAGTTCTCGAAATGGGCTAATTTTTCTAAGATCAAGAACTCTATCCAATCTGAAAGAAACCGCGACCACGGAGAAATTCCCGGTTTTTTGCAATGCAAAATCCATATTTGTCAGCCCGCTTTCAGAATGCTTATCCTGGCATAAGAGTTCCTGTAAAGCTGTGCTTGCATCTACGGCTAAATACAGGGCGGGAAAAGGAGGAAAATAAACCGGCTCCAAATTGCCAATGTTAAAACGGCCGCCTGGATATGACCTCAGACTCCCTGCCACGGATAAAGGGTGTCCTGAGTATTGAAACGGAACCGCCCTTTGCCAATTTTGCTGTTCAATCGGCCCAACGGAGGCTTTGTTAAGAGCTTTTAGAAAATCGTCCTTAATAGCTTTTCGTTGCCCTTCAAGCTCCCAATAATAATCCCACTCATATTTTATACGTTTCTCCGTGTAGTTCTTATGCGCACGGATAGTAGGAAGGTCGGTACTCTCGAGAACATACTGTTGGCGCAGCCCTCGGGCGCTTCCCCGGGTTTTGGTCTTTTGAGCTTTCTTCCTCTTTATGCGTTGCTCCTTACGGATTACCACTCAAGGCGATTTGGATAAATTTAAGCAGTTTTTTAAATCTACCGGTAATAATCATTTCTCGCGGTGAGATACTGCCCAACATCGGGTTTGG
>JAJRYW010000101.1 GCA_024275555.1 Calditrichota bacterium
GATTTTTGAAGCCTGTGGTCGAAATCAAGCGCAGAATCGGCGGCCTGGCGACTCCACCCGTTCCCCGTTTATTGTCTTCACCCCTTAATTCGCTCTAAAATTGACCGAATATTTATCTTGTTGAGCAGGAAGTGTTTAAAACGGCGCACAGGCTGCCGTTAATTCCACCTGTTTTAGGACAACCAGTGGGAATGGGTAGAACCAAACAAAGGATTGTTTACAATGATTGTCCCCCCGGAATATCAAACCAAAATCGAAACCATCGACAGCATTGCCACGTTGCCGACCATTGCGACCGAGATACTCAAGATCATGCGCGGCAATAATACCTCCATGCGCGAAATTGCCATGCTCATCGAAAAGGATATTTCGGTAACCGCCAAGATTCTGAAAGTAGCGAACTCGCCGCTTTGGGGCTATGCCAGCAAGGTGGATAGCGTGCAGCGCGCCCTGGTGCTGCTGGGGCTGAAACAAGTTTCGAATATTGTTATTGCCGTCAGTCTTTACAGTACTTTTGCCAGCCTCCGGCCCAATCCCTATTTTGACCGGGAACAGTTCTGGCTTCATTCGGTCAGCACCGGCCAAATTGCCCGTAAGCTTACCCGGGCGCTGGATTTGAATTTTCAGGGTGAAGAATTTGTGGCCGGGCTGATTCACGATATCGGTAAAATGGCGCTTGATCAATTCTGGCCGGATCAATTTCAGGAGGTTACCCGGTTCTCCCAGTCCAATAATATTCCCATGATCGAGGCGGAGCGGCAATTGCTGAATTGTACCCATGCGGAAATTGGGGCGGCTTTACTGGAATATTGGAATTTTCCCGAAACCATTGTTACCGTGCTCCAATATCATCATTTCCCGCATTTGGCCCCGACTCAGAAAGAGTTGACGGCCATTGTTTATTTTTCCAATTTGTTGTGCGGTTTATGGGAATGCGGATTCGATAGCGAATATGGTTCGCGGTGCCTGGAAGAGGAGCCTGCCTGGAGTGTCTTGCAAGAAGCGGCGCCGCAAATTAAACAGCTCGATCTGGATCGGTTTACCTTTGAATTAGACACCGAGCTGGAAAAAGCCGTGGGAATTTCCCGGTTGATGTCGGTCACTCAGGGGTAAATCGGAACTTAAATAAATGGAGTTAGCTTCAGGCGATAAGGATTTCGATGATCTATGAAAACATCTCTTCTCTCTGCTGAAAAAGATTTTTCTGTCCGGATAAGCGATTCCGATTTTCAACAACTGCGGGAAATTGTCTACCGGAATCGTCAGATATACCTGGGCGCCCCGCAGGATGTCGAGGCCACACTGCTATCCCGTATGAAAGCGCTTCAACTGAAGGCCCCCCGGGACTATCTCAAGGCTTTGGAACAACCCCATATTTCCGAGCAGGAACTGGACCGCTTGCTGGCAGCGGTATTAGAGCAGCCGCCCCGGTTTTTTGAGGGCGAGCGTCAGTGGGCGGTCATCAAAAATTTTGTATTGCCTCAACTGACCATGTTGGCGCATATGCGCACCCGCTCGACCTTGCGGATGGTCAGCCTGGGGCCGGGATGCGGGGTGGAAGCGATTACCCTGTTTATGCTCTATCAAAAATATTTTCGCGACCAGTTTCCGGAATTGCAAGCGGAATTTATTGCCCTGGCCGATTCCGAACCGGTTTATCAGTCGGCCGTTAAGCGCAATTTCTCCAATGCGGAAGTTGAATATTTACCGGAGGAATATGTGCAGATGTTTTTCGAGCCCGGGCCGGACGGCTACCGGTTGCAGGAGGGCCCGGCCGGGCAAATTCAATTTGGCCGGATTGATCCGCTTGAGGCCGGGCAATGGGCGGCCTTGCCTCCCGGCGACCTGGTGATGTGCCGCAACGTGCTGGCCAACTTCGAGACGGAACGCAAACAAGTTCTTTTGGAAAATATTTATCATTCCATGAATGACAGCGGATATTTGTTTATCGGTCCGCAGGAGTCGCTTTTCGGCGTCTCGCATTCGTTTAAACGGTTTATTCTTAACAAAGCAGTGGCATTCCGAAGAATGCCGGGGTAGAACATGTCGAACTTATCCGCAATCAACAAAGCCGCCGCAGCGCTGAAATATGATCCCAATAAGGGCGCTGCTCCGCGGGTCATCGCCAAAGGGAAAGGCAAAAGAGCGGAAAAAATTTTAGCGCTGGCGGAGCAGGGATTCGTCCCCATTGTACAGGATCGCGATCTGCTCCAGATATTAATGCAACTGGAAGAAAATCAAGTCGTCCCGGAAATCGTTTTTCAATCCGTGGCGGAAATTTATGCTTTTGTAATGAACCTGGAGAAACAGGCCTCTAACACCCATGACGACCAACCGGAATCCGAATAAAATTATTCTGCTGTTGCTTTTGGTTCTGGCAGCCAATTGCTGCGGGGGAAGAAAACTGAGCGATCATCCCCGGCCGCTGGGAGTGGTCCCCTTTGCTTCGGACGCTATCGCCGGCAGCAACGCGGATTTAAACCGCCGCTTATTGCAGGCCCTGCACTCCCGCGGCAGCTTTCGGGTGCAGCTTATTCAAAAGGAGAGCGCTTTGCTCAATTTGGAGCAGATTGAGAGCCGTTTTGGCCGCCGGGCAACCGTTGGTGATTCGCTTGGCGCGGCCGATTCCCTGGCCGCCGCCGGGCAGGCCTTGCCCCGCTTCCTCCTGACCGGTGTTTTTTTGAAGGAAATTGAATATGAGAAACGCGGTCAATTGCTGCCTTTTTTGCTGTACGCTCCCTCGTACCGGATGGAAGCCGAGCTGGAATTCCGTTTGTATGATCGCCGGGAGCGCCGTTGGATAGCGATTCAGAACATCAAAGCGGAGGTGAAGCGCAGCGGCGGTAAGCAGGTGATGGAATACGATTCGTCTCACCCTTCCCTGGCTGTCTCTGCACCGGAACGGCAGCAGCTTCGCCAACAGCTTTACCGGCAATTATTTGCCCGGTTGGCTAAAGCAATCGAAAAAGTGATTTCAAAGTAATCTCCGCAAGAATTCCGGCAGGAAACTTCACTACCGTGCACATTTTATATTGGCCACGGATCAACACAGATTTTCACGGATTTAAGTAAGTGGCATTATTATTGACCCATGAATTAGTATGAAAATGAAATTGTTTAAATATGATGAACGAGTTTCCCCTGAAATTCCCCCACCCCGGCCCTCCCCGAAATCGGGCCGGGAGGCAAATTTCCCTCCCGGCCAGCCGGGGGGGATTAAGGGGGGACATTACTATTAGACCTTATTACCTTTTAAAGAACTGTAATTATTAACTTTAAAAAACCACTGTCATTTTCTGCCTACGGCAGACAGGCGAACTCCAGGGACGGAGAGAGAAATCTGTGCGTATTCGACATTAAATTTGCTGAAATAATTGTAAATTAAAGATAAAGTTTTGAGTGTTAACAGATTTCTCTCTTCGTTCGTGGCAACGCCATCCCGCGCCAACGGCGCCACGTTGTGGTTGGGAAAATGATATAAGTTATGTAGTAATATAAGCTTAGCTTGCAATAAGGTCTATTGCATGAAGATAACTACACAAATACATTTCATCTTTTCGGAAACTAATTTACGTTTCAATAAATCGACACTTTTGTCATTCTCAGTCTACCCCGCTCTCCAACGCCAACCCCAATGCCAACGGCGCCACGTTGTGGCGGGGCAAGCGTGCAAATCAGCGGTTATGAAAAAAAGTGCCCGGTAGCAAGCAGGAAACAAAAAAGAATTTTGAAAAAAATAAAAATTCGGCAGGAAGCGCCGATAGTAGCAACTATCCGACATCGCGCCGTTCTGGGGCGCACTCAGGGAAGATCAACCATAAAGGAATATGGCGATGCTCAAAGGATTGTTCGTCAATAAAACCGGGATGTTAATCCAGCAGCGGCGTTTAGACATCGCCGCCAACAACCTTGCCAACCTCAACACGGTCGGATTCAAAAAAGACAAGATTTTTTTCCACGAGCTGGCCAAAGCGCTGGCCGACCCGGCTGAGGGCGATGCAAACCGCACCCCCGGAATCACCGAAATCGATTTTGCCCAGGGAACTTTCCGCCAAACGGATAATCCCCTGGATGTCGCCATTGTCGGCGAGGGCTTTTTTGTTATCCAGGGTGAACAAGGGGAATACTACACCCGCAACGGCGCCTTTCACCTGAGCGAAAATGGCGCCCTGGTGAATCAGTTTGGCGATAGCGTGATCACCGACGGCGGCGAGGTGCAACTGTCAGGCGCTTCGGTAAGCATTAATGAGAACGGGGAAATCCTGGTCGACGGCCAGTCGGCGGCGCGGTTGCGCCTGGTTACTTTTGACGACCCGCAGCAGTTAGTGCGGATTGGCAGCAGCTACTTCGAAGCCGGGGAGGCCGGGCCGGAAGATATCCCCTCGGAATCCATCACGGTGCGGGCCGGATACCTGGAGGAGGCCAATGTCGACCCGTTGCTGGAGATGGTGTCGATGATCGAACTGAATCGGCAATATGAATTAGGCCAAAAATCGATAAAAACCCAGGACGACACCCTGGATAAACTGATTAACAAGGCAGGACGCTCTATATAGCGCTTTGAGTCGGCCGTAAACGATCTGTACGGCTGATCTCGGGCCGTAACCCGGGAACAGGAGGTTCTTATGGAAAAAGTATTACGAGTAGCGGCTTCCGGCATGCAAGCCCAGAAGCTGAACATCGATGTAATTGCCAACAATCTCGCCAATGTCAACACCACCGGCTACAAAAAAACCACTATGGAGTTTCAGGATTTGCTCTACGAGAATATCCGTCACGCCGGGGAGCCGACCGAGGGGGCCCAAAACCGGCCCATAGCGTTGCAGCTCGGCAATGGAACCCGTGCAGTCGCCACGCACCGCAGCTTTGCCGAAGGCGCGTTGATGCAAACCGGCAACCCGCTTGACCTGGCCATCCAGGGCGACGGATTTCTGATTGTGCGTATGCCCGACGGCAGCAGGGCCTACACCCGGGACGGTTCCTTAAAACGTTCCGCAGACGGGATGATCGTCACCAACGACGGCTATATTGTCGAACCGGAATTAACCATTCCGGAGGACGCCCAGGATATTGTTATCCGTCCCGACGGCAATGTGGAGGTGCTGCTGGCTGGCGAGGTGGAGCCGCTTCCGCTGGGCCAACTGGAACTGGCGCGTTTTATTAATCCCGCCGGTATGGAAGCCATCGGCTATAATTTGTTTGTGGAAACCTCCGCCTCGGGCGTTCCCTTTGTCGGCCCCCCGGGAGAAACCGGGATGGGCGTGCTGAACCAGTATTTCCTGGAAAGTTCCAATGTGGATGTCGTGGATGAGATGGTCAACATGATTGCCGCCCAGCGCGCCTACGAAATCAACTCCAAAGCTATCCAGACCGCGGAAGAAATGTATGATGTGGAAAATCGGCTTAAGTAAAGCGGACGCCCGCACATTTCTAACCGGAGGGTAGGATGATGAAAAGACAACTATTTCGAATGGTATTGCTTGGAGTGCTGAGCGCATTTGCGCTGCAAAGCCAGGCGACCCCGGTTCCGGCGGCCGAACAATTGCAGCACCGTATTGAGACCTATCTGAGCCAGCGTTACCAGGGAATGCCGGTGCGCCTGGTTTTTAAATGGCCCCAGCGGCGGCAAACCCTCTTTCCCATGGAAACCGTGGATTCGCTGATTATCCGCTATCCCAGGGGGCGTTTACCCCGGGGAAATACCGTTGTAACGGTGGACGCCTTTTGGAACGGCAAAATTGTGCGGCGTTTTAACTACACCCTCAAAGTGCGGGTGTTTCAAAAAGTATGGCAAAGCCGGGAGCGGATTACTGCCCGAACCCTTATTAAGCCGGAAGATTTTGAGCAGACCGAGCGGGAAATTACTCATTTGTATGGCGAGCCGGTAACGGATATTCGCGAAATAGCAGGACAAATTACCCGGCGTTCGCTTGCTCCCGGCAATGTTCTCACCCGGGACATGCTCAAGCCGGCGCCGCTGATCTCCCGGGGGGACCAGGTGGAACTGGTTTACCGGCAATCCACGGTGTCGATTAAAATGCGGGCCCGGGCGCTGCAAAACGGAGCGGAAGGGGAAGTGATCTGGTTCTTCTTCCCGGAAAGCCGCAAACGTTTTAAAGGACGTGTGATTACCCGGGACCAGGCCGCTTTTGTTCGGAATTAAACACAACAACCAAGACCGTATAACAAGGTGAATCAAATGAAAGCACTGATGTTAACCATGGTCCTTTGCGCCTGGGGCGTTTTCGCCCAGGATATGGGCGCCGGCGTCAGCCTCTTCGCAGACCCCAAGGCCAACCAGGTTGGTAAAGGCATTACCGTGCTGGTGATGGAGTTTTCCCAGGCCAGCAACGAGGCCCGAACCGAATCGAAAAAGCAGAGCAAACACAATGTCGGTATAGAAGAGAGTAAAGGGTTGCTGGGCTTTATCCCCAACATGGGAGTGACCGGTAAATCGCAAAATGATTTCCGGGGAAACGCCCGTACGGAACGCAAAGGCTCCCTTCGGGCAAAAGTGGCCGCCCGGATTGTAGGAAAGAATGAGATCGGAGATTATCTCATCGAAGGTAAGCGGGTTATCGAGGTGAACAATGAGAAGGAAATCTATATTATCAAAGGGGCGGTGCGACCGGAAGATATAATGGGCGATAACACGGTCTACTCCTACAATATTTATGACGCCAATATCATCTACAAAGGCAAAGGGGAAGTCTCCCGCTCCCAAAAAGGGGGCATGTTGACCCGTTTCCTGCAGTGGCTGTTTTAATGAGGGATGGTGAGGAAAGTTATGCGTAGTATCAAAAAATATTTTCGGAAATCTGCGACAGCGATATTGCTGCTGAGCATTGGACTTGGCGGTATTATCCAGGCCCAGGTGCGCCTGAAAGACCTGGTGCGCTTACGGGGTATGGAGTATCGGCAGTTGATCGGCTACGGAATTGTGGTGGGTCTGGCCGGCACCGGCGATTCCAAACGGAGCCGCTTTACCACACAATCGGTGGTGAACATGCTCCAGAAATTTGGCGTCAATGTGCCGGTAGAAAAGATTAAAACCAAGAATGTCGCGGCGGTTATGGTGACTGCGGATGCGCCCTTGTACGGCCGGAAGGGGGACCGGATTGATATTACCGTTTCCTCGGTTGGCGACGCCAAGACGCTGGAAGGCGGGGTGCTCCTGATGACTCCGTTATCTTCGCAGCAGGGCCAGGTTGTCGCGGTTGCCCAGGGGCCCCTGACCGTGGGCGGTTTTTCTGTGGAAACCAGCGGCGGCGGCGGAGTGCGCCAGAACCACACCCTGGTGGGCCGGATTCCCCAGGGAGCGCTGCTTCAAATAGACATGGGGTGCGAGTTCAGCATCGACAGCACTTTATCACTCTCGTTAAAAAATAAGGACATCACCACCGCCAACCGGGTGATTGAGGCGATCAATGGCAAGTACCGGCAGCGGCTGGCCAGGATGGTCAACCCCTATA
>JAJRYW010000102.1 GCA_024275555.1 Calditrichota bacterium
ACTGGTAGGTGTGCTCTAAAAACCGATCCGGCGCGCCGCCGCGAAACACGCTGATGCTGCCCAGAAAGCTGTTTACCCAACTGGCCTCCCGCTCCATAACCGTGTAGAGATGCTCCAGGACATATTCGTAGCAAGCCGCAACGGCAGCCCGGTCTGCCAGGCGGGGAAAATGGCGGATAAAGCGCTGAATTTCCGTATCGGCGTGGCTTTCCGCCTGGCACCACATTTTGAATAGGCGCAGCAGCTCCGGATGCCCGTTGCAGGCCGCGCTGACGGGGCGGTAGAACATTTTGGGGATGCTCACCCCGGCTTTATCGCGCAGCAGGGCCACGCCCTCTGCCAACGACAAGCCGTTGTATTCCACCCGGCCGATCCCGGGGACAGCCAGCCAGTCCGGAGCCTCCTGGGCAACCAGCAGTATCCTGGCCCGGTGAGCGCCGTCGCCGGCAATTTGCCCGGCAACCTGCCCCAGGAATGACTGCGTTTGCGGGTCGCGGCAATTTTGTAAATTATCGAAGACCAGCAGGGCCGGGCTGCGATTCACTTCTTCCAGAATGCGGAATTCCAGGCCGGGGGGAGACAAATCGGCCGGATCAATTTGATAAAATTCGGCCAGCGCCCGGAGCACTTCTCCCCGGCCGGTAAGACGGTCTGCCCAGGCAAAGTAGAACACCGGCCACTCTGCCAGCGGCGAGTTGGGGGCGGTGAGCAGGGCCGCGGTGAGCAGGGATTTCCCGCAGCCCGGCCGGCCGACAACCAGCACGGCATCAGCCTGGGAGAGCGCGGATTCCAACTTGCGCAATCCGCGCAGGGGGATGACATAATCCGGGAAATCGCCGGAAGGAAATTGAAGCGAGCCGGAGAAATTGGCCTGCAAGCCCGGTTTAAGGCGGGATTTGGGCGGCGATTTTTCCCGGCGGAGGGGGGGATGGGGCTGCTCTGCCGCTGGTTCCCCCCCGGCGGATGGAACCGTCGGCCCCGGTTCAGCGGACAATTCCAATGTTTTCAGATGTTCACGCAGTTCCCGGCGGGCCGGCTGGGCCAGCACCCACTGCGCTTTCTCCAGCACGTCCCGGTAGTGACGGAAAATTTTACGGCACATCCCCGGGTCGCTGCCCAGGCGCTGAGAAAGCATCTCGACAAAAGTTTTGCTGATCTTTCCGGCGTTCTTTTCACTGATCACCGCGGCGAAACACTCCCGGATGTACGTTTCCGGAACCGGCGCGCCCTCCCGAAGAAAGGTATCCATCACCGAGGCAGCCCCGCTCTTTTGCAGTGAAGCTAATAATTTTTGCCGGGTGCGGTCGCTTTTAAGTATCCCTTCCGAGCTTTCTTCCAGCGCATCGCTGTACACCGCGCGCAGCAGCGTTTCTTCAATGCCGTTGAGTGTCGCTCGACCCAATTCGTACCAGAGCGCCGCAATCAGGCTGGGAACAAGCGGGCGGAACTGCGAATCGGTAAAGAGGCGGGTATCATCCATCATCGGGCCTTGTATTTATAGAAGTGTCAGAATTCGAACGTTCCAATTTTACGCATTTTTTAAATTTTACCAGGACATAGTTCACAAATCGCGGTATGGAGAATTTAATGGGGAGTGCAGCGCCTAAGTGCTTCCGCACCTTTGGTCGTGAAAGCAGGTTATCTTCGACAGAACACAAAGCGACAATCCCGGATGCCCGGGAGTCGAATAAGCCCCCCAAAGGGACTCTTATTTGTGCAGGTGCTCTTGAATACTGATCTTTCCCCCCTTAATCCCCCCCGAAACCGGCAGGGCTGTTAAGTTCTATCTCATTGATTGCAAAAACTCACTGTTTTCACGACTCCTGTCATTCCCTGCCTGTCCCGGCGCGCCGGGGAATGTTTTGTAGAGGCGTGAATTAATTCGCGAATATAGATTGGCCCGGTAGCCGCATTCCGGAGAACAAAGGATTTTCTCGACTTTCTTCACGCGTCTATAATCGGGACTCTACTACACGAAAAAAGTGGATTCCCGCTAAAGACATGCCCCAACGGGGTAAACTGGGAATGACAAAATCAAAACAGAACTTAACAGCCCTCCCCGAAATCGGGGGGAGATTGCCCCCTCCCCGATTTCGGGGAGGGTTGGGGTGGGGTAAATCCCTCCCGATAATAATCTAGTGCTGTATAACAATTGTTTTTGCTGGTCTCGTGTTGCTTCTGATTCTATTGTTTGTTTTGGAGTAACTATTCAGCCCATTGAACACACCAAAGAATCGAAAGAAAAAATGGTAAAATTTTTATACCCGGTTAGAAGTCGCTGCCATGATGGGAGCATTTGGATTGCATCAACTGCGTTGATGCTGCATCGACGCAGTCGATGCATTCCCAAAGGAGGAACATGCTACGGACAAGAACAACCGGCATGAAACAATAGCTACACTACACAAACACAAAACCTCATGTGGGGAGGGCGATAAAACCGCAACATGGCCGGTGCTTACAGATCCCGGCGCAAAAATGCAAGTTCTTGCTTTTACGGATCATGGATTTTATTTTCAAGTCGCTTTGAAAGGAGGAGAAGCAGATGGGCAAGAGAGTTGATCTACGCAGCGACACCCTGACCAAACCCACCCCGGAGATGCGCGAAGCCATGATGAGCGCCGAAGTCGGCGACGATGTTTTTGGCGAAGACCCCACCATCAATCAACTCCAGGAAAAGATGGCCGAGTTGACCGGCAAAGCGGCGGCGCTGTTTGTTACCAGCGGCACCCAGGCCAACCAGGTAGCGCTCAACAGCCACACCCAGCCGGGACAAGAGGTTCTGCTGGACATCAACGCCCATATTTTTAATTACGAATCCGGGGCGCCGGCAATGCTGGCCGGGGTGCAACTGCACGGGCTGAACGGGCGCCGCGGCATTTTAACCGTGGAACAGCTCCGGGCCGCACTCCGCCCCGGCGACGACCACTATCCCCAAACCGGGCTTATCTGCCTGGAGAACACCCACAACCGGGCCGGGGGAGCGATTTATCCGCTCTCGGAGATTGTGCGCATCTCGGAATTTGCCAAGTCCCAGCGCTTGCCGCTCCATTTGGACGGGGCCAGGCTCTGGAACGCCAGCATCGCCGCAGGTATTTCGCTGAAGGAATACTGCCGGTATTTTGATTCGGCGTCGCTGTGCTTTTCCAAAGGTTTGGGCGCCCCGGTGGGCTCCATTGTGGTCGGGGAAACAGATTTTATTCGGCGCGCCCACTTCTATCGCAAGGCTTATGGCGGGGGAATCCGCCAGGGAGGTATTTTGGCGGCTGCGGCGCTCTACGCCATCGAGCACCATTGGCCGCGCCTGGAAGAGGACCACCGCCGCGCCCGCTATTTTGCCGAATCCATCAGCGGGCTGCCGGGGATTGAAGTTGATTTGAGCACCGTTCAGACCAATATTGTCATCTTTCAGGTTGATCCGGCCGTTATTTCCGCCGATGATTTGGTGGGAAAACTGGAAGAGGCCGGGGTTCTTATGTTTGTATTTGGAGAAAACCGGATTCGCGCCGTGACCCATTTGGATTTGAATGATGAAGATATCGAATACGCCATCGAAACATTCCGATCTGTTTTACCGTCCGCCTAACACATCCGAATCCAAAGCTGCACAGAAGAGGAGCGTATGAACATTCTGATTGTCGGCGCCGGAACGATTGGTTTTCCGTTGACCAAACGACTGGCGCAGAACCATGACATCACTTTGATTGAGTCTGACCCCCAGAAAGCGCGGCGGGCCACGGAACAGTTGGACGCCATTGTTCTGGAAGGGGACGCCGGCAGCTACCGGATGCTCCGCAAGGCCAACCTGCCCAAAGCGGATATTGTGGCGGCGATGACCAATTCCGATGAGCTGAACATCCTGATCTGCCAGATGGCCAAACACGCCGGGGTGCCAACCACCGTCGCCCGGGTGCGCAACCATGAATATACCGCCCCGGATTTTATTATTCCCCGCTATGAATTAGGCCCGGACCTTATCATCCACCCGGAAAAAGAGACCGCCTTTGCCATCAATCGCCTGATCCGCCAATCCATGTGCACCGATGTGCTGGAATTTGAGGGCGGTAAAATCCAGGTGGTGGGCATCCGTTTGGAAAAAGACGCCCCGATCATCCGCATTCCCCTAAAAGATTTGGGGAGCGAGATCGCCGATTTGCCCATGCGCATTGTGGCCATCAACCGCAAAGAGCGCACCCTCATCCCCAAGGGAGATGATTTTCTCTCGATCGGCGACCAGGCTTTTGTGATTATCGATCCGGAATACCTGCCCGACCTGATGCGCATTACCGGGAAAACCGACACCCACATCAGCAATGTGATGATCTTAGGCGGGGGGCTGATCGGCCAGTTTGTGGCCCGCGAGCTCAGTAAAGATATCCACACCAAAATCATCGAGAGCCGCGAAGAAAAGTCGCAAGAGATTGCCGACCTGCTGCCGCGCTCCCTGATCATCCACGGCGACGGCACCGACATTGATCTGCTGGCTGTGGAAGGGATCATGGATATGGATGCGTTTATTGCCGTAACCGGGAAGGACGAAACCAATATCATCGCCACGCTGGTGGCCCGGCATCTCCAGGTGCCCCGCACTATTGCCCTGGTTAACAAGCTCGAGTACATGCCCATCACCCCCACCATCGGAATGGATGCGGTGGTCAGTAAACAATTGATCACCGTCAACACTGTGCAGCGCTATATTCATCAGAAAGAGGTAGCCTCCATCGCTTCTATTCCCGGCATTGATGCCCAGATTATTGAATATATTGCCCCGGAAAAATCGAAAATTACCCGGAAACCTCTCAAAGATGTCCATTTTCCGAAACACGCCCTGGTGGGAGCGGTGATCCAAAATGACCATGTGCTGATCCCTAAAGGCGATACGCAAATTCAGCCGGGCGACCGTGTCTTTATGATTTTTATGCCCCAGGTCTTTCCGGAAGTAGAACGACTGTTCCGCTAAACCGATTCGCCAGTAGAGGCAACGCTTATGATGCGCATATCCACGGTGGTGCACATTCTCGGATTTCTGTTGATGTTCCTGGGCACCGCCATGGTGCTGGGAGTTCCCTTTTCGCTGTATTACGGCGACAGCGACGGGCAGGCGCTGGTCATCAGCGCCATCGTGACTTTCCTGGCCGGGTTCGCGGCTTTCCGCTTCAGCAAATTTGGCGGCGACATCCGGCCCAAAGAGGGTTTTGCGGTGGTCAGTTTAAGCTGGATTTTCTTTTCCATTTTCGGCAGCCTGCCCTTCCTCCTCTCCGGGGCTATCCCCTCTTTTACGGACGCCTTTTTCGAAACCATGTCCGGCTTTACCACCACCGGGGCCACTATTTTAACCGATATCGAGGTTCTGCCCCATGGTATTCTGTTCTGGCGCAGCCTGACCCACTGGATTGGGGGAATGGGGATTATCGTGCTTTCGCTGGCCATTCTTCCCTTCCTGGGCGTCGGGGGGATGCAGCTCTTTAAGGCGGAAGTTCCCGGCCCGGTGGCCGACCGGCTGACCCCGCGAATCACCGAAACCGCTAAAATTCTCTGGGGCGTCTATGTGCTCTTTACCGCCGTAGAAACCGCCCTGCTGATGTTTGGCGGGATGAACCTCTTTGACGCCCTTTGCCACGCCTTTGGCACCCTGGCCACCGGGGGCTACTCCACCAAAAACGGAAGCGTGGGCCACTACCAGAGCGCCTACATAGATTATGTGATTATCATATTTATGATCCTGGCCGGGACGAACTTTTCTTTGCATTACCGCTTTCTGCGGGGGAATTTCAAAGTTTACTTCCGCAACCACGAATTTTTATTTTTCCTGGGCATCATCGGGGTAGCGTCGCTGATTATCGGCACGGATACTTTCTTTAAAACCGAAGAGAATTTGTTAAAAGATATTCAGGACACCCTGTTCCAGGTGGTCTCCATTTTAACCACCACCGGTTTCGGCACCGCCAATTATGAACAGTGGCCGTTCAGTTCCCAAATTGTCTTGTTTTTCCTGATGTTCATCGGCGGTTGTGCGGGCTCTACCGGCGGGGGGATAAAAGTAGTACGCCTGTTTGTGCTGGTCAAATTCATCTACAGCGAGATTGTGCGGTTGATCCATCCCCATGCCGTGGTGCCGGTGCGGATCGGCAAAACCACCGTGCCCAGGGATGTCATCACCAATATACTGGGGTTCTTTATTCTCTACGTGTTCTTATTCGCACTGGGCGTTTTTATCATGGCGGAACTGGGGCTGGATATTGATACGGCCCTGGGCTCCGTGGCGGCAACGTTAGGCAACATCGGGCCGGGATTGGGAAACGTCGGGCCGACCGACAACTACGCTCACATCCCTTTTTTAGGAAAATGGGTGCTGTCCCTGCTGATGATGATGGGACGCCTGGAGCTGTTTACCGTGGTGATTCTGTTCAGCCCTTCTTTCTGGCAAAAATAATTAAAACTGGCACGACTGGAAACTGTGTAGAAAAGGGTGTCACTCCCGCATGTTTTAAGCGGGAGTCCAGATGGTGACGCGATAGATTCCCGCTTACTACATGCGGGAATGACATCGACACCGTTAATTTCGCTTTAATATCCCACAAACTTTCCAGTAGAACCTTAAAACTTGTAGATCAGGGAGGCATTCATGATGGTGCTGCGGGCGTCGTTTTGCTTAAATTCCCGGTCCCGGTCGTCGTCATAATTGGCAAAAAGCTGCACCTGCCAGCGGGCGGTCAGCGGAACCCAGGCAAACAGGTTGATGCTGTGGGTTAATCGATCCGAATAAAAAGCGTTGAAATAGCTATCCACGGCATTGGGGTAACTCCGCCAGCTTAGCTGGTAGGATAAATCGATCATAATCCCATCCAGTTGCAGGAATTCCAGTTCCACCACCAGGCCGTGCGAGAAAAAATCGCCCTCTTCGGCAAAGGCCGCATCGGTTTCTTTGCGCACCTTGTGGCGCTGATCCTCAAAGACATAGCCGAGGCCAAACGATTGAAAGGTGGATCGGTAAAAACGCAACACGGCTTCCGCTTTACGGTTTTGAAAATCGGGATTGACGGCGTCGCTGACCCGGTAGCGCCGGGTTTCCCACTCCAGCCGGGCTTTAAACCCCAGCCGCGGATTGAGCGTCCACTCAGCCTGCACCTGCGGCTCGATGCTGACATAACGGTTCTGATAGAGCGTGTCCTGGATATCATCGCGGAAGTTGTTCTGCACAAATTCCGCCCCTAACTCCACATAGCGGTTAAAACCTTCCCGAAGCCGGTAATAGCCATAGGCCCGCTGCTGCCAATATTGAAATTGGGACCCATTGCGTTCCTGGTACCAGGAGGGCGTCCAGGAAAAGTTTATCGACTGGCGGAAATTGAAAAAATGTTCAATATAACCGGTTAGCGAGGCGGTCAGGATATCGCTGTTGAGTGAATCCGGATTGGGATGCCACTTGGTGCGGGCCCGGGCGTCTACATACCAGCGCGTATCCAAACTGTAGGGGCGGCCGAGCAGATAGGAGAGGCGGCTCTCTCCAAAATCGGCAAACAGTTTTTCCTGGGAGAGGTAGAAACCGGATTGGACATCAAAACGCTGCAAGAGTCTGTCCCGCTGTATTTCCAGGTTTCCCTGGAAGGCGTAGGATACATACTGGTTATCCGCCCGCAGGGAGTGGTTAACAAGGGCGGTCTGCCCGCCCAGTTTCAGGGGATGATAGTAGTCGAGGTTCAGAAATCCGCTTTGGAGTTGCTCCACCAGGGCGCTATCATCGATGGCAATCTGGTAGTCCTGGCGGGAAAAATCCACCCCGCTTTCGATCTGGAAATATGCGGCAATGTTTTTATCTGCGAATGAATTATCCGCATCTCGATTTACCTTTACCGAAAACTCAATGGCCTCAGCGAGCGAATCAGCAGGCAGAGCCTCCGCATCGATCTGCAATAAGCTTTCCGCCGCGGCTAACAATTCCCGGGCCTCGGACCACTGGCCGGCCTCAGCCAGCTCCGCAGCATCCTTCACTAAATCCGGAATAATAGTGTCGACCCGGGTCTGTTCCGGAAAGTGGGATTTTAATTTATAGAGGGTAATTTCATAAAGGTTTTTATCGATCTCTTGTCGGGAAGATAAAGTGGAATCCTGCGCCCGAAGCGGGAGCAGAACGGCCAGTGTTATCATCAAAAATATGGTGTGGGCAAGTATTTTCATACCGATCGGTTCTTCCCAACTCTTTCCGTGGTTACAGCGAATTACCCGGTTCACTTAAAACACAGGGGGCCTCCGTTCGGAGGCGCCCCTGTATGTCCGGATTAGGTCTTTGAATTAATCGGCATCGACGACAAGGTAATATACACCCCAGTTGGTCGAATTGTAGGGATAGACAGCAGGATCGCTGTCATAGATAGTGCCGTTGTCAATGGCATCAACGATAGCATGGTAGATGTGGAAAGGTTCCTGCCCGACAATCCAGGCCCCCTGGTAGATATTGTCGCCGGACACCGGATCAACACCGACGAAGTCAAAGAAACGGCGTTCATGATGACCGCGACGGGCGCCGTAGTGCAGCAGAACCGTTTCGGTAGAGCCGTTGCCATTGGGGTCGATGGGATTCGAGGTCAGGTTTTGCAGTTTCACCGTCACGGTTACTTCGGTTCCGGGGGTCAGGGTTAAGATATCATCCGGCACTTTCAGATAGTTTTCCGCCGGATTGGTGTAGGTAACACTGTCGCCATTGCTGGTGGTAACGGTCACCTCATGGATATCGATGGTCGACGTCGGCACGCTGTTCCCGGAGCCAAGGGTGATCTGATCCAGTTTCCAGTTGCGGCGGGAGTCGTTGCCGCTGGCGTCGTCGGAAATACGCCGGACAAAAATGGCGCTGCGACGCACCACATGACGAAGCCGTTTCACATAGCGGGTAACCCCGTTTTCGCTGGTCTTATCAAAGATCACAAAACGGCCGGCAAGTTCCCGGGCGATAAATACTTTAAAAGTATCCGGGGCAATCCGGCGAATATCCAGGCGACGCAGCCCCCGGTCGGTAATTACCCGGCCAAAGCGGAGCAAGCTGTCAATCGGAACGCTGATTTTAGAGAGATACTCATTGCTGAGCGGGGAAGCGAGAATATTGTCCTCGGAACCGTCGTCGATCCCTAAGTCGAAGAGATACTCGTCGTCTTCATCCAACGCCAGACTTTGCACGACACCTTCGTCGTCCTGAAGATCGGTACTGCTGCCGTCTTTCTGACAGCCGGATATGACAGCCATGCTTAAAATTCCAATCAGCAATAAATAAAATGCTCGTTTCATAATAACCTCCGTAATTGTTTTGATTTGTTTGAGAACTAAATCTTGTTTTTCGGGCCCTGAGAAACCAAGATTATTTGGTTAAAAAATTGACGCCTAATTTGGCATATTCACTGCAAACTTTGTATTTACCTTCTTTCAGCGCCTGTTCTGCCAGCCGATACAAGTTTTTGGCGTTGCGATATCGCATGGCAAACGCCTCATCGTTGCGGGCGCTGTTCTCCATCCGGGCCAGTAAAATCCGGAGCTGTTCCAGATCTGCCGCAGCGACTTCTCGTCCCAGTGTGGCGCGCTGGTCGCGGTTCATTAAACGGTTCATTTGATAAAGCAACTGCCGCGACAGTTTCAACAATCGGGAGGCGGCAAGGTAGTTTTGCCGGTTCAATTGCTGTTCGGCTTCAACTAAATTTTGTTCGATCAATTTATAGAGAGACTGGTAAGCCGGTTGGGATTGCCCGGATGAACTCAATGCGGTAAGTTCCTGCCGAAGTGTATACAGGTTTTCGGTCAGTAATTCCGGATCGGTTTTTGCCGGCCGCTCGATAAGATGGGACAGTTTTAAGACCAGTTGATTAGCAATCCGCAGTTTTCTTCTGGCCAAACCCATTTGCTGTTTCCGGACATGGCTGCGGACTTCCTCCAATAGTTGCCGGGTGCGGCCAAGCAGGCGATATGCCGCCGGTGTTTGCTGCGGGTCGACCTGTTGTTCCAGGGTGTTCAGAGAAAATTGAAGCCCTTCCAGATCAAATTCGATGCGATCTTTTTCCCGTTCCGGGCGGCGTTCCAGCATATCCATAATCCGGTAAACAATCCGGTTCACGGTCACTAATTTTTGCTGAGCCAGCTTGAGTTCACCTTTTTCAAAAAGACTCCGGGCAGAGCGCAACTCCGTATCTGCTCGTCGCAGCATGGTCACAATCTGTTTGGATGCATCCCGTCCATCCAGCAAAGCGCCGGCCCGTTTCAGGAGCATTTCCGTTTCAAAATAAAGGCTGCGCAGGGATTCCCGGTTGAGGTCGGAGCGGTTTCCGGCGCCCAGCCGAATGGCTTGATCGGCAAAATGCAGAG